>JAKASH010000526.1 GCA_021828225.1 Acidobacteriota bacterium
GCTGCGGCCATGATCTGCTGGCGGCAGACAATAGCTATTTACGGATAAGCTCTTAATACCAATGCACGAGTCGGAGAACAATTCTGATGTTCGGAGAAACGGACCAGCCGCGCCCAACAAACCATCAAGGAATCGGGCATCCCCTTCCAACCGCCCACAGCGGAGGAGCGAGCGGAGCGTTTGCGCTCTGTGTTGCACGTGCTTTACCTCATTTTCAACGAGGGATACACCAGCAGCGCTGGAGCCGATGTTCGCCATCCAAACCTCTTAATGTACCATCTCGTGAAATATGTCGTTCCCACAACGAAGAGCAATCCGACCATCAGGCTCACAGGGAAGAACCATGAACCCGAGATTTCGCGAACCGGGCCATTCGTGGCAGATTGCGTGCCCAGCACAAATGAAATCGGCGGTCTTACGGAAATCCCGTACACCTCCGTCCCTGACAGGCGACCGTTCCAATAACCCAAAGTCAGGGTGTGTTCGGGACTGAGCCAGAGTCCGATGCGTTCCGGTAAGATGGGTTTGAGGAGTGCGCAGAGGTAGCCAACCGCGGCGCAGCCATATCCCGCCAAAGTAACTGCAAATGCTACAAAGCCTGTAATCCCTTTTGTGCCCCATTTGAGCGTGCTGCCTAGCAACACTAATGGGGACCTGCTTCTCGCGGCCTGGCGTAGCATGTATTCCGTTTCGTATTGTGAAGCAAGTTGCTTGGGTTCGCCGACCGCAGTCAGCACGCGGCTAACGACGTCTCCGCTAACTTGGTCCTCGTCCGCAATCCGCTCGAGAATGTGGCACCTCATTTCTTCGATCAATTCGTCCCTTTCCGCGTTTGGCAGCTTGCTAAGGTTCTTCTGAAGACATGCGAGGTACTCCTCGATTCGGATGTCCACATTATCGGCGCACATTGGCGGCCTCCTTTCGGCTCAACAGTGGTTCGAGAAGGGTGTCTAGGTTAGCGGAAAACTCAGTCCAGAACTGGACCATATGATTCAATCTTTGCTTACCAGCCTCGGTCAGCCAGTAATACTTCCGTGGATGACCAGACCTGGCATCCACCCACTCCGAATCGACCAATTTGTCTGCTTTGAGGCGGCTCAGGATGAGGTACAGTGTACCCTCCGCAAGTCCCAAGCTGGAAGTCGTCTCAAGCGCACGAAGTATCTCTAGGCCATAGAGCTTCTTCTTCCAAAGGCTGGCAAGAATCGCGAGCTCAAGGCACCCCTTGCGAATCTGCGCCTCCCAACCTTCGACGTTTTGATTCGCGGCTTTAGCCAAATAACCCCTCTCTGCTTGATACAATGCATTGCTATGTACCTTGCTTCGATAGGGTTCTCCTTGTCAAGTTTTTTCTTGGAGGCACGAAAACTGCGTATCCAACACTCAGAAAGGAGGCAACTTGTTCGTCGAACTCATGCCGCTTCTTGCCGGCCGCGCCGTGCTCATCACGCTGGCCAAGGCGGATGACAAGACGCTTCGCGTCAACGTCATTCCCGCCCAGGCCAAGGCCGATGAGAATCCGGCTCTCAGCACTCCACTCACCTATACCGGCGCGACCGAAGGCTTCGCCGCGCGGGAATGCGGCCTCGGAGCGCGCGGCCAAGCTGGCCTCGCTACTCGACCGGTTGATCGGGTCAGAAACGGTGCCGAAAATCCGGAAGCGGATTCAGCCTGACGAGAAGGTTCCTGTGGAACCGAACGGCCGCGAACGAGGATTGATATTAGAGCACAGCTTTGCCGACGAAGAATTGACGGCCCGATGGCGCCTCGTCGCCCACTGCCCATCGAACCTCTTGCCGCCCAACACCCGCCGCCAGCGCCACCAAAATCCGTAAGTGGACACCTCTTCCACTTCCGGGGTCAACAAGGCCATCCTCGGACGCAAGCGTTCCGACCGTGCTCTATGGCGATCCGGCCTTCATGCGCCGACGTGTCGAGAGGATTCTGGCTCAGGCCGCTGGATGACCCGAACATATCTTGAATTTAGTCCACGGTGTTCTTCCCGATACGCCGGAAGAAAACGTCCTAGCTTGGGTCGAAATCGTTTACGAGCTGAGTGAACGCCGCGCTGGCGAGTGACGCTCGTTGGTGCGGCAGCGGTCCTCCGAGCGCGCACAATAACGCTCAGCAAAGGGAAAGGACGCATTACGCATCGAGCGGAAGCTCTGCGACGTCTGCCAAGAGCTTGCCACTGGGGATTCTTAAGCGCAACGATATTTTGCGAGCTTGCTGCTTGATGCGCAGTGGATGGTTCAGCCGAAGGGCGTCGCCAGGCGACACATGCCTGATTTCAATTTCCTCCAAAACCCGGTGGTCTTTGGCAAGGACCGATAGCTCGAGCACGCCTTCCTCGAAAAATCCAAAGGCCCCGGTCAGGCGGGTGCTGCCATCGCGCTCGACAGTTGGGGGTTCAGAGATGAGAGCCGCTTGACTCACGCCACTAACGAGGGGGCTCGCGACTCGTGTCGCGTGCCAGCAGATTGGAAAGCTGAACTCCTCGCCGGGCTTCAACTCCACCAGCGGACTCAGGGCTTCTGTCTCGATATAGGCATCGCAGCCGTTGGGATCATCCTGCGTGTCAATTGTTCCCGCGGGCAGCGTAAAGGTGCCTTGGCCGTTCACCCACAATTCGACGGGCGCTCCGTCGGGGTAGGGGCAATCAGGAAATAGCGGGAACGTTTCAACCAGCGCGAAGAGATGGTTCGGCCTCATCGCCACCAGCCAGCCGCGCTCGACGTGGACGGCAAATTTCGCCACTCGATCGGCGTAATCCAGTTGCCAAAGGCCGGCGTCATGATTGAGGTGAACATGCTGGAAGGGCTGGTCGCCAAACATCTGCCGATAGTGCCTTGCGGGCGCATAGATTGCAAGAGGAAGGCTAGCGTCCTGCTGCGTAACCTGCCAGATTCCCCAACGAACGGCTCGTGAGGAGGAGTTCCGCATCTTGTGAATCATTTGGACGGTCGAGCAGTCCGCCCGAAGTCGAATCTCACGCGAAAAGGTTAATCCGGTGTATTCATCGTGCGGACTTTCAAGACTCACCGCCACACACTCAGAACCTTGACTCACAATCCGAAAGCTATAAGGACCGCCGTCTAGAACCGGGTCGGGCGGTCCAGGCCACTGGTCGGTCCGCTCCCAGCCTTGCGGAGCGGGCCAGACTTTGGAGCCGCCGTAATTCTTCCAGCCGCTGGCGGCACAGTTTTCTTTTGCAGGATAGATTCGGCCAAGATGGCGAGGATTGACGTATAAGAATTCGTGCTGGCCCAGCCGGAGTTGAATAATCCGCCCTCCAATCTCCGGGACGACGACGGCCTCGATCAGACCGTTGGCCAGGCTCACGGTGTTCCAGCCGTGAAGGGTGTCGCGTTTCAGTCTCGAGGGGAACTTGGGCATGGGCCGCGACCGCGCGAGCGACAGGCCAGTCTAAGACCGCGAGGTTTCCGCGCGCAAGCTCTCCAACGACCCCACGATCCTTCGCTAAGTATGTTGGCGGTGCCGAATGCGGCACAGCCGAGGGATCAAGGCGGGTTTTCAACCCGGGCGGCACTGCGGATAGGAGAAACGGGCTGTCCTCTCCAACAACGGGCGCG
>JAKASH010000527.1 GCA_021828225.1 Acidobacteriota bacterium
CTGAAGCGCTGCCCCACCACCCGGTCCGTGTGGTCACGCACAAGAAACTGCCCGAGCGCCGCAAACCTCGTTAGAATGCAGCAGCTTGCGCGTAAAACATTACTGCGACTTTAGGGTGAACATCCGCTAAAATGGGGAAAACATATGACTGAGCGTGGAAGGAATTTTGCCCAGAGTGGGCAGGGTGGTACCGAATGTGTGGACCGGCGGCAGTTCATCAAGATTGCGGCGACCGGTACGGTGGCGTTGCTGGCGGCGCAGCAGGTGGGCGTCGCGGATTCCGGCAACGGTTCGCTTCTCACCCTTCAGACAAGGTATGCGCGCATCCGGATTGACAAGAAAGGCTTCATCACCTCGCTCGTTTCTCTCAAGTCCGGAAAGGAATATTGTCCCGGCAACCATCCCTCGCCGCTGATGAGCCTGCATGAATTTCAGCAGCCATACGACCGGCTCATCTTCCCGGTCTCTGCCGCCTTCGACGCCGGGAAGCAGCAGCTCGAGTTGAAGTACCCTACCGGAGCGGCCGCCGTCGTCCGAATTGCCCAAAAAGAAAACTACTTCCGGTTTCAACTGGTATCGCTCGCGCCGCGTGGCGCCATGGACAACATCGTGTGGGGGCCGCTCCACACAACGGTTTCAAGGACCATCGGCGACATCATCGGGGTGGTCCGGGAGGATGACTGGGCCATCGGAATGCTGGGACTGGACGACAACACCATCGCCGGGCCGCCGGTGGAAGGCGATTGTTATGAGATGGCCTATTACATCCATTCGCCCGACCCGAAGAAATATCCCGTGCCGCCGCAATACAAGGAGGGTGAGCGCTTCCGGGTTGGCGGGAACGGAGTCAGCGACGTGGCCTTCTACTCACATCCCGAGGAGTATTTCCAGATGGTGTTCGGGACAGGCGCGGTGCTGGAGCCTGAATTTGGTTCCACCGTGGCCTATCATGCGCGGGACCGGCGCAAAATCTATACCTACCTCTGGTCCCTGCTGCCCGGTTTTGAACGTTCCCGGCCGCGCCATCAGGTGACGGATCCGGTGGACGCGGATTTCATCGGTTCGACCGTCGCGCTCTATGCCTGTCCGGACGAACTGGGACTGCCGGTCATCGAAAGCATCATTCTGGCGGAGGGACTTCCGCATCCGGTGATTGACGGGAAGTGGGTGCGCGATCCAGCCGGATTCAGGCCGGACATCGCCTGGCATGGCCCTCACGACAAGCTCATCGAGTATGTGGAGGCGCTCGGGCTGAAGGGATGCGGATGCCAGGACGAAGGGCAGGGCCAGTATTTCGCCAACCGCGACGACCTTTGGGCGGGGCCGCGGGTGGAGTTCTCCGACGGGCGGCGCCTCACTTACAAGGAGTTCACGGACCAGGCCCAGAAGCGCGGCATCAAATACGGCCTGCATACGCTTTGCCTGTTTCTCCAAGAAGGAGTTTCCTGCGATGTCACGCCGGTTCCCAGCGCCCACCTGCAAACCGTGTTGCGGACGAAACTGGCCAGGGACATATCGGCCACGGACACGGAGGTCGTCGTGACCGACCCGTCATTTCTGGCCGAAAAGGGGACCTGGCCGGAGGGAGACGATTCGAATTACCTCCGCATCGGCGGAGAGATGCTGCGATACGGTGGCATCAGCGCCACCGCGCCGTTCACGCTGAAGGACGTGAAGCGCGGCCACGCTTCGAAGGCCGCGGCGCACCGGGCGGGGGATGAACTCGTGAAGCTTCAGCAGAACTGCTACAACGGCTTCGTGCCGGATATGCAACTGATGCTGAACTATGCCGATTGGTATGCAAACGTCCTGCACAAAAACGGTATGGAATACGTTGACTTCGACGGGCTGGAAAGCACGGTCTATCAGTGCCAGGGTTACTACGGCGTTCGGACTTTTTACCGGCGGCTGTTCGACACCTACGGCAAACTGACCGGCGGCAAAAGCCTGCGCGTAATGGGTTCCTGCGTCTTCGCCGGCGGCTGGATGTACATGAGTGTGTGCAATGTCGGCGGCGACAACCGCATGTTCGACCCTGTTAACAACCGCTGGGGTATTGAAGGGAAAGATATCCGCAATGGTTTTGGAAACAGCTATTTCCCCGCCTCCTTCGGCATTCAGGACTGGCGGAGCGACTGGTCCGTGTACGACGCGGAGAATCTGGAGGCCAAATCCATCGGCTGGGACGCGACCTACATGCTGGGTCTGAGCGAGCGGGCTGTAGAGGCCAGCGGTGAGAAGGAGGCCATCTTGAAGGCGTTCCGTGCGTGGGAACGCGTCCGCGCCGCAAATGTCTTCACGCCTGCGCAGAAAAGGCAACTGAAAGACCTGGATTACAAATTTCACCTGGAACCAACCGGCGAGAGAAGCTTCATTTTGCATCCGATCAGGGAAATCAGGCTCTCAGGCCAAGCTGGCCACCATGCGACGGAAATGGCCATCGCCAATCCCTACGGCTCTCAAGCATTGCAATTCGCCTTGCGGGTTGCCGCTCCGGCGCAGGGGATCGTGATGACATTGCCGGATGGAAGCCGGATCGAGTCCGGCGGGGAGATCGGAAAGGGGCAATTCATTATCTGCAAAGGCGGGCGTGCCTGGCTGGCCGACAAGTTCAGGAAGGCGACGGCCGAACTGGCCATGGATCGCGCCGCCGTGCTGCCCCATGGCGAATCCATGATAAGGGTCCAGTTCCATGGAGCCAGGCCGGCGGTGAAGGTCAGCTTCGAGCTGACGGTGTGGAGCTTCGGTAAGGGCGAAGGCGTCGGGAACTAACCAAGAAACGCAGTTGTGCTGATTTGAAGCGTGCCTCCACAAACCGAAAAGCTAATTTGCCGTCAAGGAGCTCAACAAGTCCTCACTGAGTGACACTTCTCCATGGCAGTTAAGGTCCAAGCCCATGAAAGAGAGAAAGCGTTGCTCTCATGCACATGACCTGGATAGGGTGGATGGTGGGGGGCACCGTTTTGCTGTTCTTTATCGTCATGTCCGTCCTGGCCAGTCAATTGAGCCGGAGTGTCTCGTCATCTTTAACTGGGCGGCGCGACACGGGCCCAAGCTATAAGGCTCTTGCAGTTTCATGGGCTGCCCTGGAGGCGGGCCGGGAACAAGGATCACGCGGTCCGTCTGAATGCTCTTCTTCTCGTCTGAGCACGCCCTTGCGTTCGCCGTTGACCCCCGCACAGCATTTGGCGGAGCCCGAACCAGGCCGGGCCGCCCTGCCGGAAGCCGAGTTCGATCAGCCGGCATTGCCCGATGAACACGTTGGCCGAAAGCTCGCGGCTGTATCCGCCCCCCATCACCCGTTTGATGCCTTTGACGATCGTCGGGCCGGGGCTCCGGTCGTTCTCGAACTGCTCAGCACAGTAATAGACGGCGATGTTCGCCCGGTGGCAAATGTACTCGTAGTATGCGCTTTCATCGGGGTCCTGGAACCGTCCTCGGCGGCTGACGTAGACAAGGATCGCCTTGAAGCTGGCCTGGCAAGTCTCCACATCCTGGAGGCGCTGCTTCAGGGCGTCCCTGCCTCGATGCGAAGCCCGCTTTTGCCGGCGTCGGTTTAGGTCCGGATGATGGG
>JAKASH010000528.1 GCA_021828225.1 Acidobacteriota bacterium
TTTTTGTGCTAAACTAACTTGGTTGTAAGTGGCCGTATACACGGCATTGCTGGGAGCCCGCTTCGGAAAGATTTAGCGCTTACACAGCATGGGAAGAATCCGAGGGAAATGGCCGCAGAGAGGTAACCCTCGGTCGCTGCCAGGCAGAAGGGTAAGGGGCCTGTTTGTGCTCCTGCAACCCCTCTGGCCTCAGCGCTTTTATTTCCAATCCTACTGTTATGAATGCCTGGCAAGAAGTTCTGAACTACCTCAAAACGAAAGTGAACCCCCAAAGCTACCAGACCTGGCTTAAGCCCACTCGCTACAGCCGCGCGGAAGCTGACCGGTTGGTGGTTCGGGTTCCCAACCAGGAATTCCAGGAGTGGATCCAGGAGCACTACAACGCCAGCATTCAGGAAGCGCTGGAGAAGCTGAGGCTGGGCTTTAACGGAATCCAGTATGAACTGGAGTTGCAGCCGGAGAAGAAATCCGGCGGAAACGGCGAGTCAAAACCTCAGCAGGGCAAGCTGGATTTTGAATCGGTCGAGCACCAGTTGAACGCCCGGTATACGTTTGACACTTTCGTGGTGGGATCGTGCAATCAGTTTGCGCACGCCGCGGCGAGGGCGGTGGCGGAAACGCCCGCAAAGGCTTATAACCCGCTTTTTCTCTATGGCGGCGTGGGACTGGGCAAGACTCACCTGATGCAGGCCGTGGGACACAGGATGAAGCAGCGCCAAAGGGAAATGCGCCTGGCGTACGTTTCGTCCGAGGCCTTTACGAACGACGTGATCAACTCGCTGCGATATGACCGGATGGTTTCCTTTCGCGACAAGTACAGAAACGTGGATGTCCTGCTGATGGATGACATTCAATTTATCGCCGGCAAGGAACGAACGCAGGAAGAGTTCTTTCACACGTTCAACACGCTCTATGAGGCTCAAAAGCAGGTGGTGATCTCAAGCGACCAGCCGCCCAAAGATATTCCGGGTCTCGAAGAACGCTTGCGGTCGCGCTTTGCGTGGGGCCTGACGGCGGATCTGCAGCCTCCGGACACGGAGACCAAGCGCGCCATCCTGGCCAAGAAGAGCGAAGAGCAGGGGATTAAGCTTCCGGAAGCTGTCGAGGAGTTTATCGCCGCGCGAATCAAGACGAGTGTTCGGGATCTGGAAGGAGCTTTGACGCGGCTGATTGCCTATTCCTCGCTGACCGGCGCCGAGATTTCACTGCCCATGGCGCAACAGGTTCTGAAGAATATTCTCGACCTTGAGCAACGGCGCGTCTCAATTGAAAACATCCAGCGCCTGGTTTGCCAGGAATTTGGACTTTCGCTGACGCAACTGAAAGCCAAGGACAACAGCCACGCGGTGGCTTACCCACGGCAGGTGGCCATGTACCTGTCAAAAGAATTAACCCCCGCTTCCTTGCCGCAAATCGGCAGGGAGTTTGGAGGAAAGCACCACACGACGGTGCTGCATTCGATCCAGAAAATCGAACGGCTGAGAAATGCCGATAGAGATTTGAACAGACTTCTCAACAGGCTTAGCGACACATTGAGTTAGGCTTATGGGATTTTCAACAGCGCCGGGCTCAGAAATGATTGTGAATTTTGAAATCCGGTCAAACGATGCACAGGGATTCACAGAAAAAGGGAAGGTATCCACAACAGTCGGACAGCGCAATAAGGCATGGGTAGAGGGGATCGGGCTTTTTCCACAAGTTCACAGCCCCTACTACTAAGACTCTATATAGAAGGAAATTTAATAATGGAACTCACAGTAGAAAAGAGCCTTCTACTCAAAGAATTGAACCTCACGCAGGGTGTTGTCGAGAGGAAGACCACCATTCCCATTCTCTCGAACCTTCTTCTGGAAGCAGGCGATTCTTCTCTTCGGATCAGCGCTACAGACCTGGAGCTTGGCATCAGTTGTGGATGCCCAGCCAAGGTCAAAGAGGAAGGATCTGGAACGATTCCGGCCAAGCGGCTGTTCGAAATCGTGCGCTCGCTGCCCGAAAAGGAAGTCAAGCTCAAGCTTCTGGAAAACCACTGGATGCAGGTGACGTGCGAACGCTCGTCATTCAAGCTGGTAGGCATGGCCAAGGATAATTATCCGACGCTGCCTGCCGTTCCGGACGCTTTGGTTTCGGTGCCGGCCGGAGTGTTTTCGACGATGATTCGGCGAACGATTTTTTCGATTGCCAGTGAGGAATCTCGCTACACGCTGAACGGCGCGCTGCTGATCCTGAAGCCGGACAGTGTGGCCATGGTGGCGACGGACGGGCATCGGCTGGCTTTGATCGAGCGCGACCTGGAAGTGGCTGAGCTGAAAAACGAGTTAAAGATTCTGATTCCCAAGAAGGCCATGGCGGAGTTGCAGCGGCTGCTGGCGGAAGTCGATGCGGATTCAAAAGTTGCCATCGCGAAAGATGAGAGCCACCTCTACTTCTCAATGGGACACCGGATTTTGATCTCGCGAATGCTGACCGGACAGTTCCCGAATTATGAGGCGGTGCTGCCGCGGGAAAACAACCGCATTATTGAAATCGACAAAGAACTGTTTTCCGCAGCGATTCGGCGTGTGGCTCTGCTGGCCGACCAGCGCTCCAGGGCGATTCGCGTGAAACTCAGCGAAGGGCAGATGGAAATCTTCTCCTCCAGCGGGGAGTTCGGCGAGGCCCATGACACGCTGGAGGTCGAGTTCAGCGGTGAGCCTCTGCAGATCGGGTTTAACTATGAGTATCTGCTGGATTTCCTGAATGTCGTTGATGAGGAGGGCAAAATCCGGCTGGAATTGAAAGATGAGCAAAGCGCGGGGCAATTGCGCTCAAGCGAAGAGAAGGCGTTTCGATACCGGTATGTTGTTATGCCAATGAGAGTCTGACGTTGACTAAACTGTTGTTCCTGCTTATTACCAACTCTGCTTCGGGCCTTCATTCGAGAACCCATTGGCATACCGAGTCTGGAACGGTGCAAACAAGGGGCGAAGAATCAAGAACCGCGTCGAAACATAGGATTCGGGGCGACGGGGAAGATGCTTTCCTGCCGGTCCTGTGATGTCAGGACAAATTTATCCCCGCCGCATGGAGGAATAGCGAGTGAGTAACTCTAAACCGGTTCTCGAAGAAGAGAATCACACGTATGACGCAGCCAGCATTAAGGTGCTTCGGGACCTTGATGCAGTGCGGAAGCGGCCGGCAATGTATATCGGCTCAACCGGGCCGACCGGCTTGCATCACCTGGTTTGGGAAGTAGTTGACAACGCGGTGGACGAAGCCCTGGCGGGAGAGTGCGACCAGATTGAAGTGACCGTGCACAGCGACAATTCCGTGACGGTGGTTGATAACGGACGCGGAATTCCCGTTGACCTGCACAAGGAAGAAGGCCGCTCGGCGGCCGAGGTCGTGATGACCGTGCTGCACGCCGGAGGGAAATTCGACACCAAGAGCTACAGGGTCTCGGGCGGATTGCACGGCGTTGGGGTCTCCGTGGTCAACGCTCTCTCGGAATGGCTGGAGCTGGAAATCTGGCGCGACAACTACACATGGGAGCAGTCCTACGCCTTTGGCAAGCCCACAAACCCGCTGAAACAGGC
>JAKASH010000529.1 GCA_021828225.1 Acidobacteriota bacterium
CTTCTGGTAGAGCACCGAACTCGGTTCCTGGCTGCCCACCTGCACAATGCGGTTGTGGGCCTTGGCAGCCTCGATCATCGAGGCTCCCTGCTGCACCTCGTGGGTCATCGGCTTCTCGACATAGACATCCTTCCCGGCCTGGCAGCAATCCACCACCATGCGATGGTGCCAGTGGTCGGGGACGGGAGCGATGATGCAATCGATCTCCTTGTTGTCCAGCAGGTCCTGGTAACGGCCGGTCACCTGGATAGGCTTGCCGACAATCTGCCTGGCCAGCTCCTGGCGGCTGGTGTAAAGCTCGCACGCCGCCACGCACTCGACGCCCGGCAGCGTGATTGCCGTGCTCAGCAGGCCCGAGCCGCGCATGCCGACGCCGGCAATGGCGAAGCGTACCGTGTCACTGGGTGCAGCGGGACGCGCCGGCACTCCTTCCGGCGCCGATGCCTCCAGCCTGATGGACCTGCCTACCAGCATTCCTCCAGTTGCGCCGGCGGCCCGTCCCATGAAATTACGGCGAGAAATCGGTTTACTGTCCATAGATCTTTCCTCCTCGATGAAAGCGGGAATGATGTTTCGCCCCTGAAGTTCGGGTGACGGATGAGTTTATCGCCGTCAAACCCGGTGTGCAATCGTTTCTTCAAAAAATCAGGCGAGGCTTTTTTTTAATGCGGGCCTTGCTGCTTCGCATAGATCCGCACCCACTGGCCGCGCCCGTGAAAAGCAGCCACCAGATGCAGTTGGAACCTGAGGGTCAGAAAAATCGGAGCGATGGGCGGCGAATACTCATCGGCCCGCGCCATCAACGGGAAGCGCCGCAGCCAATTGTCCGGCGGATCCCACTTGCGCGAGTAGAGGTAGAGCAGGTCAAACGAGCCGGCCGAAACGTTCCTGAAGTCCTGGGCGGTAAACCCTCGCACTCCAACCACGCGCAGCGGTTTTTTCACATAGCCCAGCTCGGGATGGTCCAGTTCATCGGTGGCGGGCCAGGCCGTGAGGATGCGCGGATCGCCCGGCTGCGCGGCAAGCCATTCGGCTGCCTGCTGGTGCAACTGGATGAAGTTCGCGTAGGAGAGATTGTCTTCATACGGGAATGGATAGGGCGGGTTGATGAACCACGACGCCACAAAACAGACCGCGATCAGCACAAGAGCGCTACGCATCACCCGGCGCGGCAAAGCATCCGCCAGCATCGTGAGCGCCAGGTAAAAGCAGGGAAACATGGGAAGCAGATAGCGCGGCAGAACCGCGCCGCCGACCGAGCTGAGCATCGCGACATAAACGGCGGCCAGGCCGGTCGACAGATAGAAGAATTCGTTGCGAGAGCTTGCGGCCATCGCCTCGCTCGATCTCGAGTCATTTCCAACGGTGCGTTGATCAGTCCCTTTCATACGTTGATAGCCCAGGAGAGCCACAACCACAAGCAGCCAGTTGAATCCGGCAATGAACACCTGGTAGAGGCGCCGCAGGAGGCTGATGGCAATCCTGCCGGGTTCGAGGGTGGAATAGAGGTTGTATTGAAGATACTGCGGATTGCCCGTCCAGAAGCCCGTGACGTGATGGTAGTAAACGGCCCAGGCAGCAAGCGGCAGAGCCGGCGCAGCCAGCCAGAGCCAGTCGCTCTTGCGCAAATCCTTCCTGGCACGCCAGCCGAAGGCCAGGGCCACCGGAACGATGACGATGGCGGTTTCCTTGGTCAGCACCGACAGCGATGCGGCCACCGCAAACCAGGCCATGCGGCGCCGGAGCAAAGCCCATACGGCCACGGTCGTGGTGAAGGCTGCCGGAAGGTCCAGAAACGCCAGCGAACTTTGAGCGAAGAAGAGCGGCGACAGCGCCAGCAGGACGCAGGCCCACAGCACGGTTTCGCGCCGCGCCACGGTTCGGCCCAGCGCGTAGAGGGCAACAAGCGTTCCGGCTGCAAACGCGACCATGGCAAGCCGGGTGACAAGTGGCGTATACCCCACCACCCACCACGCCAGCGCAAGACAAACGGAGACCAGCGGTGTGTGGCCGGTCGGCAGAGTGTTTTGCGGGATGAGGAGGCCGCGGCGGAAGAAGTCAATCGCCGCCGGGATGTAGTAGCCCGCCTCATCCCAATAATAGGGAAGACGCAACAGCGGATAATGCAGCAACGCCACAGTGCCAAAAGTGGTTATGAAATACAGGCCAAGCCGGAATCGGGAGTGCGAAGGAGTCTTGCTCATAAGAAGTGGCATCTTATACCGAACGCCGCGCACTTTGTTTAGAATTCAGGGTAGAATTGGAAGACCTTAGCGGAGGTGAAGGGCCTGTTCTGATCGCCTCTCAAGCTCTTTGAGCGTTGTCTTCAAGCATCCTCAGGGATTACGGTCAATAAGTTGAATCTTGTTCGCGGCGAGTTGGCCAGGGAATAGGCTGAAGACATTTGTCGATGCGGCCCATGCGCTTTCTGAATTAATTTCGATGCAGGGGAAAGGCGACAGATTGCCTTGAAACTGGGCTGGGAGGGTGCAACCGGAGGCCACGAATGATTCGGATCTATACACGGAGCTGGTGCGAAGATTCCAGCGAGGCGAAAAAGTTTCTGAAGGACCACAGCCTGCCCTTCGAGGAGGTTGACATTGAGGCAGATCCGCAGGCTCGTGAGTTCGTGATGCGAGTGAATGAGGGCAAGCAGCGGACTCCGACGTTTGAGGCTGACGGACGCATTTTTCACTGCTCGCCATTCGAGGCTCAAAAGCTCATGCGCGAATTGGGTCTGAAAGAGTAACGCGCCGTCCGATGTTGTTCGAACTTGCGTTGCAGTGGTTTCGGCGCCAGCGGGACTGGAATAGCATCATGCAACTGCAGCCGGGCAAACCTGCAAGATCAATTTAAGGTGCTGAAGGGAGAACGATGAAATATCGAAAGTTCGGACGGGCGGGCTGGAAGGTCAGTGAGATGGGATATGGCATGTGGGGTATGGCGGGCTGGACGGGCTCCAGTGACGAGGAATCGCTGCAATCTCTTCAACAGGCCGTGGATCTCGGCTGCAACTTTTTTGACACTGCCTGGGCTTACGGCGATGGTCACAGCGAGGAGTTGCTGGGCAAATTAGTACGGGCCAATCCTGGGAAGAAGCTTTACACGGCCACAAAGATTCCGCCCAAGAACCTTCAGTGGCCGAGCCGCAGGGGATTCACTCTGGATGATTGCTTCCCGCCCGACCACATCGAGAAGTATGTCTACAGCAGCCTGGAAAACGCAGGCCTCGAGAATTTCGACCTCATGCAGTTTCATACGTGGGAAGACTCCTGGGTGGAAGACGATCTCTGGTACAAGAAGCTGAGTGATCTGCGCTGCCAGGGTCTGATCAACGCGATCGGGATCAGTATCAATCGCTGGGAACCCTGGAATGGCGTGCGCGCGGTTCGCAGCGGCCTGGTGGATGCCGTGCAGGTCATCTACAACATCTTCGACCAGAATCCGGAAGACGAACTTTTTCCGGCCTGCCGGGAGATGAACGTCGGCGTGATCGCGCGGGTTCCGTTTGACGAGGGCTCTTTGACCGGCAATTTGACGCTGGATACGACCTGGCCCGAGGGTGATTGG
>JAKASH010000530.1 GCA_021828225.1 Acidobacteriota bacterium
GGGGGCCTGACGCATTCTCTGACCGTCCGTGCGAGAACATTTTTGTAGCGGCGCTGTCCCCGGCGCCGAAAGCGCCGGTGGGGACACCGGCGCTACAACCGGCCGTATCATTGTGGATGGTGAGTAACTCCCAATGGCAACGATTCTGATTGTCGAAGACGAACCGAGAATGCTCCGCTTGCTGGAGCTGAACCTGGCGGACGACGGCCACACGACCCGCGCCGCCGGCACGGCCGAGCAGGGACTGAAGGTCCTGGCGAGCGACAAGGTCGATCTGGTGCTGAGTGATGTGAAGCTGCCCGGAATGAACGGGCTGGAATTTCTGCAGGCGGTAAAGCGCGCCAACGCCGCGATCCCTGTGGTGATGATGACTGCCTACGGCACGGTTGAAAGCGCCGTGGAAGCCATGAAGGACGGCGCCAGCGATTACGTGCTGAAGCCGTTTTCGATCGAAGAGATCAAGCTGATCATCCGCAAAGAGCTTGAGGTCAAGCGGCTGCATGAAGAAAACCGCCTGCTGCGCGAGGCGCTCGGCCACCGCTACCAATTCGAAAACATCGTGGCCAAAAGCGCCCGGATGCAGGAGGTGCTGGCCACGGTGGAGCGCGTGGCGCCCACCAACTCCACCGTGCTGCTGGGCGGCGAGAGCGGCGTGGGAAAGGATATGATCGCGCGCGCCATCCACCAGCACTCGCGGCGCGTGAGCGGACCGTTCATCAAGATCAATTGCACCGCAATTCCGGAGAACCTTCTCGAAAGCGAACTTTTCGGATTCGAAAAGGGCGCCTTCACCGGAGCCGCTGCCGCAAAGCCCGGCAAGTTCGAACTGGCGGATAAAGGGACGATCTTTCTGGACGAAATCGGCGACATGCCGGGCAGCCTGCAGGCCAAGCTGCTGCGCGTGCTGCAGGAGCGGGAATTTGAACGCCTGGGCGGGACCAAAACTATCAAGGTGGACGTTCGCGTGGTGGCCGCTACCAATCAGGACCTGCGCGCCGCGCTGGAGCAGGGAACGTTTCGCGAAGACCTCTATTACCGGTTGAACGTTGTGCCCATCTCGATCCCGCCGCTGCGCGAGCACAAGGAAGATATTCCCTACCTCGTGGACCACTTCATCCTGCGCTATGCGGAAAGCTCCGGAAAGGCGATCGAAGGCATCACACCCGCGGCCATGAAGCTGCTCATGGAATTCCACTGGCCGGGTAACATCCGCGAGCTGGAGAACATTCTGGAGCGCGCCGTGGTGATGGCTGCCGGATCAAAGATCGACATCGAGGATATTCGTCTTGATGTCGCGACAACGGCGGCAGGCCGAGGGGGCGTTGCGCCTTCGGCGATGGCAGCAAACGGCTCGGTGCTGCCGCTGCTCCCTCAAGGCACTACGCTCGAACAGTTTGAAGACAGGATCATCAAGGAAGCCCTGGAGCGCGCCGGCGGCAACAAGAGCCAGGCCGCGCGGCTTCTCGGCATCTCGCGCAACGCGCTGCGCTATCGCTTGTCCAAGATGGGCGTGCCGGACGAACCGGAATCGTGAAGTTGCGGCGGAGGGCGGGTTTGAAACCCCCCCCCTACTCCCCGTCCCCTGGTGGTTGAAATCCACCACTTTTGGCTGATATCGGCCAAAAAACCAACGGCCCGCCTGACCACGCCAATTGGATTTTTGCATCCATATTGTTATCAATAGGTTGCAGGCGCAACTCCCGCCGGTTTGGCAATTATCTTGCCCTGATTGAGGTTGGGTCACGTTCTTTACAGTGGACAGTCGAGCCGGGAGGTGGACCATGAAAGTTAAGCGTATCAAGTGGATGGTAAGTCTTTTTACAGTAGCCTTGGCGCTTGCTGCCCTTCCCCTGTTCGCTCAGGAGCAGACTTCGCCGGGCGTGGCGCGCGTCAGCGTGATGCAGGGCGACGTTTCAATGAAGCGCGGGGATTCGGGCGAGTGGATGGCGGTGACGCTGAACACGCCTCTGCTTCCTGGCGACTCGATTGCCACGGGCGCCGGTGCGCGCGTCGAGGTTCAGCTTGACTACTCGAACGTGCTGCGGCTGGCACAAAACTCTGAAGCCAAGATCGCCGACCTGAGCCGTTCGCGCATTCAGCTCCAGGTAGCCCGCGGCACGGCCGACCTCGCGGTGTTTCAGGGCAACCAGGCGAGTTCCGAAGTGGACACGCCGAACGTGGCCGTTCAGCCCCTCCGCGATGGAACTTACCGCATCGACGTGAACTCCGCCTCGCTCTCGCTTGTAACTGTTCGCCGCGGCCAGGCACAAATCTCCACGCCGCAGGGCTCGACGACGATCAACGAGGGCCAGCAGATCACGGTCGAGGGCGCTCAGAATCCGCAGTATCAGGTGGTGAGCGCGCGGCCTCTGGACAGTTGGGACAATTGGAACACGGATCGCAATCGCGTCTTCGAGAACGCCCAGAATTATAACCACGTCAACCGCTACTACACCGGGGCGCAGGACCTGGACACTTACGGCCACTGGGTCTATGTGCCGAATTATGACTGGTGCTGGACGCCTTATATCAATGCAGGCTGGGTGCCGTACAGCAACGGCCGCTGGGTGTGGGAGCCTTATTATGGGTGGACCTGGGTTTCCTACGAGCCCTGGGGCTGGGCACCTTATCACTATGGCCGATGGTTCTTCTATGGCAGCAGTTGGTTCTGGTGGCCCGGTGCCGTAACACCCTATTACTATCCGGTTTGGGGCCCGGCATGGGTTTCCTTTATCGGATTCGGGTACGGATACTACCACTTCTCCTTCGGCTTTGGATACGGATTCCGGTCGATCGGCTGGTGCCCGCTTGGACCGCGGGACCGATACCATCCGTGGTGGGGCCGGGGCCACTCGTTTAACGTCGTCAATTACCACGACCATTATGGCAGGGGCTTTGACGGCGGGGAGCACGGGGGGCGCGGCTACTCCGGCTCAAACATGGAGGCAGCATTCTCCAACGACCATATTCGCCGGGCCATCACCACGATTCCCGCGGACCGGTTTGGACGAGAGGCGGTGGGGCGGAATCGCCAGGTGGTAAGCGATGCGATGTTGCGCCGGGCAGACGTTGTACACGGCACGCTGCCGGTGGTCCCGACACGTGAGAGCCTCCGGGTCACCAATCGTGCCGCAGTGGTCCCGGCAGTGGCGAGAAGCGGAGCGAATAACGACCACTTCTTCTCGCGGCGTCCGGCGACTCAGTTCAATAGTGAACACTCGTTCAATAACCAGGCGGCTTCGATCCGCCGGATGGTTGAAACCCGCAACGTGAGGGCCATGGAAGCAAACCGTGGGAACGCCGGCGCCATGGGGAACCGCGGATACGAGTTTTCGCGGCCGGCCGGAGCGCAGCAGCGTACTGGCCAGGGCAGCCAGCAGGGTTGGAGGCGTTTCGGGCCCACCACTCAGGCCGAAAACGCTCGCGGACAAGAGCAGAGGTCCTTTGGTATGCAGTCACGGGGCAACGCCGGACGGCAGAACCCAGCCCCGATCGTGCGCGAGGCTCCGCGGTCGAACCAGCAGAACGAGCGAGGGTTCGGCAACCCTGCAGTGCAGTCGCGGG
>JAKASH010000531.1 GCA_021828225.1 Acidobacteriota bacterium
TGAGGCGTCGAGCTTCTCGGCAACCACATGATCCTTGGGCAGGTGCAGGTTCACATTCTTTTGCCGGGCCTGCTCCAGAAGCTCTTTAGCCAGGTCCAGTTTGTCGGCCTCATATTTCGACATGCCAACTTCCACGCCCTGCGCTTTGAGGAAGGTGTAGGCCATGGCGCCGCCAATCAGGATGGTGTCCGCAAAGCCCATCAGGTTTTGCAGGAACTTGATCTTGTCTGAAACCTTGGCGCCGCCCACGATGGACACGTAAGGGTGCAGAGGATTCTGCAGGGCCTTGCCCAGGTATTCGAGTTCCTTTTCCATCAGCAGACCCGCCGCCTTGGCCGCCACATGATGCGTGATGCCTTCCGTCGAAGCATGGGCGCGATGGGCGGACCCGAAAGCGTCATTGATATAAACTTCGGCGCGGCCGGCCAGTTGTTTGGCAAACGCCGGATCATTGGCTTCCTCTTCCTTGTGGAAGCGCAGATTTTCGAGCAGAACCACTTCGCCTTCCTTCAGTTCCGCCACGTTTTTGTCGGCTTCGGGGCCGACACAGTCGATGGCAAACCTGACGGGCTTGCCCAGCAGCGTGGCCAGGCGTTCGGCAGCCGGCTGCAAACACATTTTGGAATTGACCTTTCCTTTGGGCCTTCCCAGGTGGGAGGCCAGAACCAGCTTGGCCCCACGGTCCAGCGCCAGCTTGATGCTCGGCAGGCTGGCGCGGATCCGTGTGTCGTCAGTGATTTCTTGCTGGTCGTTCAGCGGCACGTTGAAGTCGACTCGCATGAAGACGACTTTGCCTTTCAGATCAACATCGCGAATAGATAGTTTCGCCATGGCTTGAATTCCCTTCGTATGGTTTGGCGGACGATTGGTAGCCAACCGTCCGCCGGATCAAGTTTGCGGGCAGGCTTACAGCGTCTTTGCCACGTAATTGATCAGGTCGCGAACGCGGCAGGAATATCCCCACTCATTGTCGTACCAGGCGGTGACTTTCACCAAGTCACCGTCGATCACTTTGCAGAAGCCGGCATCGATAATGGAGGAGTTAGGGTTGCCGCGGAAGTCAATGGAAACCAGATCGTCTTCGCAGAACTCGAGGATTCCCTTCAGCGGGCCTTCGGCAGCCTTTTTGAATGCCGCGTTGAGTTCCTCGGTAGTGGTTGGCTTTTCCACCACCGCAACCAGATCAACCAGTGAAACGTTGGGCGTGGGCACGCGCATCGAAAAGCCGTCGAGCTTGCCTTTGAGTTGCGGCAGCACCAGTCCCACAGCCTTAGCCGCTCCGGTAGTGGTCGGAATGATGGAGAGCGCCGCGGCGCGGGCCCGGCGCAGGTCCTTGTGCGGCAGGTCGAGGATGCGCTGGTCATTGGTGTAGGAGTGGACGGTGGTCATGGCGCCTTTCTTGATGCCGAAGTTCTCGTCCACAACCTTTGCCGCCGGCGCCAGACAATTCGTCGTGCAGGAAGCGTTGGAGATGATGTGGTGCTTCGCCGGATCATAATTCTTTTCGTTCACGCCCAGCACAATGGTGATGTCTTCGTTTTTGGCCGGGGCGGTGATGATTACTTTCTTGACGCTGCCGCGAAGGTGCTTCTTTGTGTCTTCAGCGGTCCGGAAGAGCCCGGTGGATTCCACCACGATCTGCGCGCCCAGCGAGGGCCAGTCGATCTGCGCGGGGTCCTTCACCTTGAATACCTTGACGGTCTTCCCGCCGACCTTGATCGAGTCTTCGCCGTAAGTGACTTCAGCGGTGAGGTTCCCCATCACCGAGTCATACTTGAGCAAGTGCGCCAGCGTTTTGGGGTCTGTAATATCGTTCAGTGCAACAAATTCGATGTTCGGGTCATTGAGCGCGGAACGCATGACGTTGCGACCAATTCGACCAAAACCGTTGATACCTACCTTCACAGCCATAACAACCCCCTCAAGAGGATATTTTCACGATTGGGCAAACGTACAATATTACCGCCCGAACCACCGGAAGTCAATGCGGTGACTTTCCTGGGGCGCACGTCAGATTTGTGAGATGAAGTCATGCGGCGGCCTTCATCCGGTCTGAGCGGCGCTCCCAAAAATCCTCAAAGCGTCCGCTAAGCTTGCTGCAGCGAAGTGCGATAATGGCGTTCGCCCCTTGGACCGTCCAGTGCATTCCGGCACGTTTAAGCCGGGTGCCGATCACCACCTTGCATCCCGCCTCCACCACACCGGTCGAAGTGCATAGCCCCTGCTGGCGGAACCTGGGATAGCGCATCCGCCGCCGATTCTTCCAGATGTAGTGGATACACTCCCGCGCTTCCGCGCAGGTGCTGACATGAGCGCGTAGAGCTTGCACGAGAAGGCTTAAGCGGCCCACATCGAGCTCCTCATAGCGCTGCTGAATCCAGGCCTTTCCGGCATCGCTGTCGCCGAAGATGACCTTGCCTACGCTGCTGAGGTGCTCTTTGGCATGAAACCGGTCGAGAATCTGAGCCGCGTCGGGAAACAACTCGGCCGTGGTGTTCCAGATCCAGGTCGAGCCATCGCCCAGCACAACGCGCCGGCGAGCCTGGGCGAAACCCCGCCGGGTGGCCTCACGCAGCACGCGTGCCGCGAAGTCAGAAAGGTCGGGGCTGGTGTCGGCAGTGGCGGCGCTTTCGATGGCCGCCGAATAGGTAATCGATCCCGGATCCCGGACGGGCTGACCTTCCTCATCGCGCGATTCTGCGGTCCACAGAGTTACCAACTTGGCCTCGCGCGTCTTGGCGGAGCCGTCGGGCTGCTTGCCCGCGCGCCCCGCCACCTCGGAGGCGCGCATGGGCACCCCGGTACCATCCATGCCCAGGTACAGAGTGGGAGCGTCGGGCTCCATCTTTCCCACGGCCTGACGCTCATCGGCTGCGATCTCGGCCCCCAGCGCTTCGGCCACCCGTTCCACTTGTTTGGCCCTCACCTCGACTCCGGCCAACTCATGCAGCAGACCGCTGCTTTCCTCAAAGCTGACCAGGGCGGCAGCACTGGCGGTCATGCGCAACACGCCCGGAGTCACCGAAGACGATTCCAGACCCAGAGCCTGATCGCGCGGGCAGAATCCGTGCCCACAAACCTGGCAGTGGTAGTAGGCCCGCTCCAACCGTATTGCCCCCAGCACACTCATGAAGCTCTTGGCTCGTCGGTCGATGTACCTCGCCGCCTGCCCGCAGGCGCAGGCCAACTGCGGCCCCGCGTAGTCGCTCGTGTCGGCGTTCAGCCGCTGCTCCAAGGCTCGGGCGGCCAGACCGAGACGCGCCGCCGTCTCCACCGCTTCCAGATCGAAATCATGCACCGTCGACCGGCCTAGAGGCTCATCCGGAAAGTCCCCCGGCAGCCGTGCTCTCCAGTTTTGGCAGGCCGAACGGCAGAATTGAAGAGTAGCCATAAAGGTTGCAAAAAATCTCTTGACATTTAGGTAATCTATGTTATTACATAGATATGATCAGCCTCGAAGATCACTACCCTACGCGCTTGCAAGGCATCCGCCGGCAGGGCGGCACCGTGCAAGTCTACGCCAACATCCCCCTTCCTT
>JAKASH010000532.1 GCA_021828225.1 Acidobacteriota bacterium
GCACCGGAAATGCGGACGCATATGGCTCTGCGGATACCCTCGCCACAACAGGACTTATAGATCGTAAACAGGCTCTCAGGGCCTCATCATCTCAAAAGAAAGGTCTGAGCAATGCGATCAATCGAGATGGCGCTTACCGCTGCACCCGATGCAAAACCACCGGGATGCTTGAGGGCCGGTGGAAAGATGGATTCCTTGAAGGATCCGATCCATTGGGCGGAGGTCCAATGGCCGGTTGCTGGGCCGCCGGCGTCTCTGGGTGCGGCATCCGGAAGGGGAACTCGACCTTTCGCTGGAGATCGATTCGGTCCCCGGTCAGACTTCCCGAATAGGTGCTATTGCCGACCTTGAACGAGACATTGCTGCCATCCAATTTGCCGTTTTCTATAGGGATGGGCGTTTCGTCTCCATTAGAGAAGCCACCGCCGCCCTCCACGGTGCCCGTGAGGCTGCTTCCACTCTGGATTAGAGTGAACACCATGGTTCCATTGCCCACGAGGAATGCAAGCGGGCCGGTAACAGCGTCCGACGATGGCAAGGGGCGCCACAGGCCAGTAATACCCGAGCCGACTGGAACTTCGCGCTTCCATACTTCCGCCTGCGGACGGAGTGTCACCGCCTTTGCGTCAATCGTCACGCTGGCTGGCGCGAGTCCAGGCGAAGTAGCTCGAACGGTGATACTCCCATCCGCTTTGGTGGACTGAACAATCGCCATGCAAAGGCCGGAAAAGGCCCTTCGGGACGTGCCCTTGTCGGACTCTTGGTCGGTGGGGTCGCCGTTGCCAACGCCGATCAACTGTCCGCTGCCGGAGACGCTGAATGCCACTTCGTTGTTGGTAATCGGTACAACGCGGCCCTGTGCGTCGCGAACCTCGACGGCGAACATGGCGACGTCTTCCCCATCGGCGTTGATCGTTCGCCGGTCGGCTTTCATCGCCAACTTCGCAGCGGGGCCTGTGGTTTTCCGCTTGGCCGTCATCGCCAGCTTGCCGTCTTTATAGCCGCGTGCCTCAATAACGCCGGGAGCATAGGTGACGTTCCACGCCACATGCGAATCCTTTTTCACTTCCTTTGTGCCGAGGCTCTGTCCGTTGATGAGCAGCTCGACCTTGTCCAGGTTCGAATAGACCCAGACGGCGATCTCATTTCCCTCCATGCCCGGCCAGTTCCAATGCGGAAAGAGGTGAAGAACCGGCCTTGAAGTCCACCAGGACTGGTAGTAGTAGAACGAGTCCTTGGGGAAGCCGCAGGTATCGATGATCCCGTACTGCGAGCTGATGTTGGGCCACTCGTTGGGCGAGGGCTCTCCGCGGTAGTCGAAGCCTGTCCAGATAAACCCTCCTGCGAGCCAGGGCTGTGCATCGCAGAAACTCCACCAGCCCTCAGCCGATGCGCGGCCGGTTGTGGTGTATGGATCGTACGAGCCCACATAGCCTTTTGCCGGGTCGGTAACGTAAATGCCGCGCGTGCCAACGGCGCTGACGGTCTCAGTGCCGATGACGGGTTTGCCGGGGTGGGCTTTGTGGTAGGCCGCGGCACCGGGATCCATGTAGTTATAGCCGATGACGTCGCAAACGGCCAGGCCGCCGGTTCCGATGGCACCGGTGGGGGCGATGGAGACGGGCCGCGTGCCATCGTATTTAGTGGCGACCGCTTTCATCGCGTCCAGAATCAGCACACCTCTTTCGGTGTTCGCCACTCGCTCTTCATTTCCCATTGACCACATGAAGACGCTCGGATGATTGCGGTCACGGCGCACCAGGTCGCCGAACTCGCTGAGGCCTTCGGGATTGGAAGACATCATGCGCGTCTCATCGAAGACCAGCATCCCCAGTTCGTCACAGGCATCGAGCAGTTCGGGAGTGGGAGGGTTATGGGAGGTGCGCAAGGCGTTGCAGCCCATATCCTGAAGCCTCCGGACGCGGTAGTACTGCACGGCGTCCGGCAGCGCCACTCCCAGGCCGGCGTGGTCCTGGTGATTGCAGGTTCCTTTCACTTTGACGGATTTGCCGTTAAGGAAGAAGCCCTCTTCCGAGTCGAACTTTATGGTGCGAATGCCGAACGGCGTCTCGAAGCGATCAACGACCTGGTCTCCCACCCGGATCTCCGTAACAAGTTTGTAGAGGTTTCTCTCTTCGAGGGACCATAGAAGCGGGTTGTTCACCACACACTCCTGCTCGTATGTGCGCTCTTCTCCTTTGGGAATGGAGGCGAGAGAAGTGGTGACTTTTTCCACCGCCTTGCCAGAGGGGTCAAGCACCGTAGAGATGACGCGTGCACTCTGCGCACCGTTGCCATGATTGCTCACCTCGGTGCGGATCGAGAGAGCAGCTTCGCCGGATCGAACCTGGGCAGAGACGAACGTGCCCCACTTCTTCACGTGGACGGGATCAGTCTTCACCAGCCAGACGTGGCGGTAAATCCCTGCACCCTCGTAGAACCAGCCGTCGCTCCGGGTAGCATCAACGCGAACTAGCAAGACGTTTCTACCGCCAGTATTTGCAAAGTCGGTTACGTCGAAGCTGAAAGGATCGTATCCGCCGCTGTGGTTGCCGATGTAAAAGTCGTTGAACACTACCATCGTTTCACGATATGAACCATCGAACTCGATGGTGAGCCGCTTGCCTGCGTCGGCGGCGGGAAGGTCAAAGATACGGCGATACCAACCGACGCTTGTGGTCGGATACGTACGGCCAAGCGGGTAGAATCCTTTGCTGGCAAGAGCGGGGTCGTTTTGAAATGGCAGCTCGACCGCCCAATCGTGGGGTAGATTCACAGGCTGCCAGTCGCCATCGTCGAACGCTAGCGCGCCTGCGGGAAGAAAGTTTCCAGTCTTCTGGAAGTTGCCAATCCTTCCATCTCCAAATTCGAAATCCTGGGAAGGATCGTCGGAATTGCCGAAGTGGAAACGCCAGCCGAAATCGAGGAGGAGACGCTCGCGTCCGGCTCCGGGCATTGAAGTTTCGCGCGGTGCACTTTTGGGAAGTGGTTCAGAATTCTGTCCGCTTTGGAGCGCCACGCCCATGGGGCCGAGACCCTGGGCGGCTGCAACAGCGGCGGGCACCATCAGGCTTGTCTTCAACAGATCGCGCCGTGAAAAGCTTTTCATTCTTTTCCATCCAGAGACAGTTTTGCGAGCTGGAAATGCGTACAGCTGATGAGTATAGCGCAGGGCGACAACTATCAACCTGAGCGAAGCCACGCTGTACACGCTCAACATCATCTTTGATAGGCAAATGCTGCAATGGTGCAAGGTCGAAGGCTACAAGCTCCTGCGGGAAGTGGACCTGCGCATTGTCCAGTCCTTTCGCGCGTCCTGGAAAGATGGGGCACTGTCAAAGAAGAAAAAACAGGAGCTGGTGACTGGATTTTTCGGGCACACTGTGCAGCGATCACCCTCTGGATTCTTTGCTGCGCTCAGAATGACTCATCTTTATGTTGAATACAGTACCTGTACATTCACCGGCCGAACGATTCTTTACGTCGTTTCGAGGGCTTGCAGGACTGACTGATGCTGCGCGTGCTGGCGTTTTCGT
>JAKASH010000533.1 GCA_021828225.1 Acidobacteriota bacterium
TGCGTACTGGGCGAACCTTCGTGCCTGGAAAAATTCGGCGACACCCTCCGTCACGGCCGTCGTGGTTCATTGACCGGTTTGCTCACCGTCCATGGGGTACAGGGCCATGTGGCCTATCCCGACCGCGCTGACAATCCGATTCACCGCGTGCTGCCGGCACTCGCGGAACTGATCGAGACACGCTGGGACACGCGGCCCAACCCGTACTTCCCGCCCACCAGCTTCCAGATCTCAAATTTTAATTCCGGCACCGGCGCCGGCAACATGATCCCCGGCGAAGCGGCCATTCGCTTCAACTTCCGCTATTCCACCGCCGTCACCGCCGCGGAACTCAGGGACCGTGTGGAAGAAACACTGAAACGCCACGGCCTTCGCTACAGCCTGGAATGGCGGCCCATGGGCGAGCCATTCCTGACTCAGCCAGGGAAACTGAGCAGCGTGGTTCAGGATGCCGTGGAAAAGGTCACCGGTCTGCGGCCGAAACTCGAGACCGGCGGCGGCACTTCCGACGGCCGCTTCATTGCTCCCACCGGCGCCGAAGTCATCGAATTCGGCCCCATGAATGCGAGCATTCATAAGATTAATGAATGCATCGCGGCTGCGGATCTGGAATCACTGGTGGATGTCTATCGCGAGATCATGGGGCAACTGTTAGGCTAGCAGAACTTACCGAATTCAGCGTGGCTCTATAGATGGCTTGGGTTCTTATTTTTTGGGTCTTCGCGTATGAGTGTGGGTGAAAATGGGGGTATGAGCAAGAGTTGAGGCCTGCAATTGCAGGACGAAACGGTTGGTGAAGGGGCCTGGGAATTTGGCATGATGGCCGGATGGCAACTTTACGTAAACGAAGCCGGCGGCGGGTGGATGCGTATGCGTTCCCTGGGTTCCGCCCGCAGGCCACGGTGCGCGGTGTCTTTGGTGATCCACGCGTCCGTGTTATCCCTCTCATCCGGCGGGGGAAAAAACCTGCTGCGGCACCTGCGGGCAGGCGCGCCGGGGTGGGTACGACCGCACGACGCGGCGGGTACGGGACCTGTCCTGCGGCGATGCCCGGGTGTACCTCGAGCTGGAAGTGCGCCGGGTTCACTGTCGGCGCTGCGGGGCGGTGAAACGCGAGCGGCTGCCGTTCTTGGCGGACAACCCGTTTTACACGAAACGCTTTGCCTGGTACGTGGGGCGGCGCTGCCGGAGCGCGAGCATCCAGGACCTGGCCCGGGAGTTGCAGCTTGACTGGCATACGGTGAAGGAGCTGGAGAAGCAGTACATGGCGGCGCAGTTGGCGCGGGCCGGGACCCCGGCTCCCCAGGTAATCGGCATCGATGAGATCTCGATCCGCAAAGGCCACCCCTACCGCATCGTGGTGAGCGACCTCGTGCGGAGACGTCCGATCTGGTTGGGCGGGCAGGACCGTTCGGAGGCGTCGATGAACGAGTTTTATGCCTGGTTGGGGCCGAAAAAGAACCACGGCCTGCGGCTCGCGGTGAGGGACCTGTGGAAGCCATTTTACCACGCGACCCGGGGACAGGCACCGCAGGCGGCGGTCCTGTACGACCAGTTCCACGTCATGCGCCACCTGGGTGAGGCATGAGACGAAGTCCGCAAGAGCGAGTACGCCAGGCTCGGTGACCGGCAACGGCGTTACCTCCAGGGCCAGAAATACACTCTGCTGTCGCGCCGCGAGAACCTGACCCTGGAGGGTCGCGAGGCGCTTAAGACCCTGCTCGCGGCGAACCAGCGGTTGAAACACCGCCTATCTGCTCAAGGAGTCCTTCGGCCAGCTGTGGAGCTATGAACGCGAGGCGTGGGCGCGACGGTGCTTTGAGCAATGGCGCGCGAGCCTCAAATGGCAGCGACTCAAGCCCTACGAGAAGTTCGCCGCCATGAACGACCGGCATTGAGAGGGCATCGCCGCCTACTGCGAGCCCGAGAACAAGGTATCGCTGGGCTTCGTGGAAGGACTCAACAACAAGATCCGGGTTATCCAGCGACGTGCCTACGGTCTGCGCGATGAAGAATATCTGCGGCTCAAGATACTGACATGCATGCTGCCGGCGCTCTAAAATGACCGAAAACCACCCACACGACTACGCGAAGAGCCTCTTTAAGTATAGGGGACGTTTACCCCGAATTTTGGCCTATTTAAATGTTGGTTCTTGAGCGGCTGCTTGGGGCCGGAAGCAGGCGTCAATACGGATTAACTACCAGACCTCGCCAAACGGCCGCGCTTCGACCTCGAACGACCATGCCGAGCGCGGCTGCTGCGTCAGCCAGTGCACGGTCGCTGCCACTTCATCCGGTCTGACGAAGAAACTTTCGGGTTTGTCGGGCATGCGTTCGCGGGTGCGCGGCAGATCCACCACGCCGTCAATCACCACCAGCCCCACGTGGATGCCGGCGGGCCACAGATGCCGCGCCATGGATTCCGCGAGTGTGCGCTGCGCGGCCTTGGCCTGGGCGAACGCTGCGGCGTGGGCGGCACCGCGGCGTGAAGCCGTGGCGCCGATGAAGATAATGCTACCGGAGCCGCGTTTCTTCATGGCGGGAATGACTTCGCGTGCAGCGGCGAATGCGCCCAGCACATTCACCCTCCAAGCGGCTTCGAGATCGGCTGCGCTGACTTCCTCGACATTGCCCCAAGTGCCGGAGCCGGCGTTGTATATCAGCACGCCCACTTCGCCCAGGTCCTTACGGACACCGGCAAACGCGGTTTTTACCGATTCCGGGTTCGACGCATCGCAGGCATAAGCGCGGGCGTTTCCCAATTCGCCGGCAAGCTTTTCGGAGAGCGTCATGCCGCGCGCGAGTAGTGCAACGCGATAGCCTTCGCGTGCGAAATGTCGTGCAATCGCAGCGCCGTTGCCGGGACCGATGCCGATGACGGCGCAAATGGATTTGTTCATTGTCAGATCACAATCGTTGCCAATTCATGGCTTTCCAGCCGAGGCTGAGGGAAGCTCGAAAGGTCATCAGCAAGATGAGTTTCAGAGTTAAGGGTTCGTTGACAGGGTGTAAGCCGTAACAGTCGTTCCCGAAGGCACGACCAATAGCCCATCGCCGGCTGCAAGACCGGAAAATGGCAGTTGGTTAACGCTCGCACCGATCGCGACTCCCAGATTGACGTTCCAGACTTGAGTACCGGTGGTACCATCAAGTGCATATAAATTCCCGGAACTCGAGCCAATTAATACGTATTGATTGACAACTATAGGCGAGCCGGTTAGATGCCCATCGCCTGAAAAACTCCATTGCACCGTATTGTTGGAGAGCGTTATACCGCGCAAAGTGCCACTTTGTAGAAAGTACCCCATTGTCCCGGTAAATGCCGGGGGCACATCCGCGACGTAGGCGCCCGCACTCGCTCCGGTCTCAGCCGCATACACGTCGCCATCGTAGCCCGAGGCAGTAGCAGTATTGGGTGAATACACCAACTGGTTTGCTACCACGGGCGTGGCCCCGCCGCCGCCCTCGCACCCGGTGTTGGCATTCCAGATCACCTCGCCCGTTGCCGGACGCAGGTCATACGTCTGGCACGG
>JAKASH010000534.1 GCA_021828225.1 Acidobacteriota bacterium
ATCTCCTGCGTAAGTTCAGGTCACGGAGGGCTGGCTTATCCCATGCTTGAAATGCGCAAGGTCACAAAGGTTTTCAACCCAGGGACTCCCAACGAAGTGCGTGCGCTCCAGGGCGTCGATCTCACGCTCGAGGAACGTGCGTTCGTCGTCATTATTGGAACCAACGGTTCGGGAAAATCCACCCTGCTCAATACCGTGGCCGGCACTTTCCTGGTTGATACCGGCACCGTTTCATTGGATGGCACTGACATCACCCGCTGGCCCGAGCATCGCCGCGCGAGACTGATGGGCCGCGTGTTCCAGAATCCCTTCAGCGGTACCTCGCCGAACCTGACAATCGCCGAAAACCTGGTGCTTGCCGCCCGGCGCGGGCTGCCGCGCGGGCTGGGCTGGGCGTTGAATAGGAAGACGAAGGAAGAACTGCGCGCGCGGGTCCGGCAGTTGAATATGGACCTCGAGGACCGGCTGGACAACGCCACCGGCAGCCTCTCAGGCGGGCAGCGGCAGGCGATTACCCTTTTGATGGCGACCTGGCTGGAACCGCGACTGCTGCTGCTGGATGAGCATACCGCCGCTTTGGATCCGAAGAGCGCCGACCAGGTGATTGCCCTAACGGACGCCATCGTCACGCGTGGCCGGCTGACGACGCTCATGGTAACCCATTCGATGCAGCAGGCGGCCAACCTGGGTGACCAGCTGATCATGATGCATCGCGGCAGGATTATCCAGGAATTCAAGGGCGCGGAGAAGCGGCGCACCCGGGTGGATGATCTGCTGGCACGCTTCGAGGAGGTGCGGCGTGCGGATCAGTTGGACGAGACCGCTGCGGAGATGCTAGAGCGGACCTACGTCTGATCTACGGGTGACGTCCCTCATCTGCCGAAATGATTGGGCTGGTAGTCAAGGCATCAACTTTAGGCAGTGGGTTCGTTATGGTTGGGAAAAGCCCATGGTACAAGAAAGGTGCCGTAGCTCGAATCATACACCCTGACAAATCGGGGTCTGCGCAAGGCGCGAAACGGAAGAAAGGAAGGGCGATCATGGGAAAACCAGCCATTGAAAAACAGGACTTTCCGATGCTGATTGGTGGCGAATGGGTACGAACGCCTAAAGTGCGAATCATCAGTCTTCCTTACGACGGCACACCGGTGGCGGAAGTTTACGATGCCGATACCGCCACAGTCGATCGGGCTGTTATGGCGGCCCAGAAGGGCGCCGAAGCCATGGCGGGACTTACCCAGTACGAACGGGCTGAGTTGCTCCAGCGCATGCGGAGCCTGCTGGAACGCGATGCGGAAAAGTTCGCGCGCCTTGTGAGCCTGGAGACCGGCAAAACCATTCGCGAAGCGCGAGCGGAGGTGGCGCGTTCGCAACAGACGCTTGCCGCTTCGGCAGACGCAGCGCGGAATCTGCACGGTGATGTGGTTCCCATGGAAGGGGCTCTGGGCGGAAGAGGCCGCTGGGCGATGACGGTGCGGGAGCCGCTGGGCGTGATCGCCGCCATCACGCCGTTCAATTTCCCCTTGAATCTCGGGCTTCATAAGATCGGCCCGGCGCTGGCGGCAGGCAACAGTGTAGTTCACAAACCTTCCGAGAACACGCCTCTCAGCGCCTTGCGTCTGGCGCGTCTGACGATCGAGGCAGAGGCGCCTACCGGAGCTTACAACGTGGTTACTGGCCCGGGGGAAGAGACGGGACGCCAGATCGTCAATGATCCGCGTATCAATATGATCACGTTTACAGGCAGCGCCGAGGTTGGCCAGCAAATTCGCGCCGCGGCCGGGCTGCGGCGGGTGACGCTGGAGATGGGCTCGAACTCATCCGTCATCCTGGAACCGGACTGCGATCTGGACCAACTGGTTCCCCGCTGTGTGGCGGGCAGTTATGCACTTGCGGGCCAAGTCTGCATTTCCGTCCAGAACATCTACGTGCACGAATCAATTGCCGAGAACTTTACAGAGCGCTTTGTGGCGGGAGCACGGGCGCTCAGAATCGGCCATCCCCTTGAGGAAAGTACGGACATATCTTCCCTGATCAGTGTGGCGGCAGCGGAACGGGTGGAGAGCTGGATTAAGCGGGCTTGTGCTCGCGGGGGGCAACTCCTCACAGGCGGAACACGCCGTGGCACAATCATCGAGCCGGCCGTGCTGGCCGACGTCCCGGAGGACGACGACGTTTGCCGCAAGGAAGCGTTTGGACCCCTCGTCGTTCTTCACCGCTACTCCGAACTCGCAGAGGCGATTGACGCCGTCAACGCAAGTGAATATGGGTTGCAGGCGGGCATCTGCACGCGCGATATCGGCAAGGCCTTCCAGGCCGCGCGGAAGCTGCGTGTGGGAGGCGTGATTGTGAATGATGTCCCCGCATTCCGGGTCGACCTGATGCCTTACGGCGGCACCAAGAAGAGCGGCGTGGGACGCGAGGGTCCGCATTATGCCATCGAGGAAATGACCGAGCTGAAGCTCATCTGTTGGCGAGTGTGATCCATCCGAAACACCCGCGATCCAGATTGATCACTTGCGGCTGCCGTTGGAGTATCGGGGATGAAAAGCCCACAGTACAAGATATGTGCCGTACTACTCGTTGCGCCACTGGCTGTTTGAGACCCTCGAAGTGGCCTCGGAGCGGTGATGGAAAGCCGGTTATCGCTGGTGCTGAGAAATCATCTTAGCGAACTGGGGAGGATGTCGGAGGCAGTGTCGGCCTGGTGCCGGGAGAATGCCGTCTCCGCCGCGGCGGAGTTTCAGGTCACCCTGGCGCTGGACGAAATCGTCAGCAACGTCATCCGCTATGGGTGGAAAGACGATGGCGAACATCAACTCCACGTTCGCTTATCCCGATTGGAAAACGAGTTGAGAGTGGAGGTCGAGGATGATGGCACGCCCTTTAACCCTCTGGAGGTTCCGGCGGCTGACGTCAACCGGCCGCTGGATGAGCGGCCCGTCGGAAGATTGGGGATTCATCTGGTCCGGCAAGTCATGGATGGCCTGGACTATCGGCGGCTCGACGGCAAAAACTTGTTGGTCATGAAGAAGAAAACAGGCGGCACGTAGAAGCACGCCTGGTTTCGGGGGTACGATGCGGAAGGGAATCTGGCTACGGAAAATCCAGACGCAGGAGGGAGAAGTCATCGTCCAACACATCGCCCGAGTGCATTTCCTGGAGAGTTTTGTACAGAGCCTCGATCTCCGTGCCCGGTTCCGCCAGCGGGCGGCTCAGGTAATCCTGCAGTTCCTCAAATGACCACATGGTCCCATCGGGCCTGTCGACCTCATACACACCGTCGGAGAAGAGGTACAGCCGCGAGTTTGCCGACACGTAGGTTTCGGCCCCCTCGTAATCCACTTTTGGGAAACCTCCGATGAACAAGTTTTTGCATAGCAACTGCCTGGCAGGCAGGGAGTCTCCGAAGAGCAACGCCGGAGGATGCCCAGCGCTTGCATGCCTCAAGTTTCTCGTTTGTCGATTGTAGACGCCGTACCACAACGTGAAGTAAAGGTCGTTCTGTTTCCCCATCT
>JAKASH010000535.1 GCA_021828225.1 Acidobacteriota bacterium
ATGAGCCTCTACGGGGTCGGCAATTCCTTTATTCTCGGGCTGTTTGCTCCCCCGGAAGCGGTCGGCTTCTACGCGGCCGCCGAAAAAATCGCGCGGGCTCTGATGGGGCTGCTGGTACCGATCCACCAAAGCCTCTATCCCCGGCTCAGCCGCTTGGTTCAGCAAGACCGGCATATGGCCAATCGCCTTGTGAAGTTCAGCATGGTTGTCATGAGTTCCACAGGCGCGGTTTTGAGCCTCGCCGCCTTTCTGGGAGCGCCATGGATTGTCCCGGTTGTCCTCGGCAAGAGTTTCTCTGCCTCGATTCCGGTGTTGCGGATCATGGCTCCTTTACCATTGCTGGTTGCGGTCAGCACCATGCTCGGAATTCTGTGGATGCTGCCCTTGGGACTTGACCGTCAGTTCAATAAGGTTGTTTTAGCAGCGGGTGCTCTCAACCTTGCTCTGGCCGTGGTCCTTGATCCTCGGTTTGCCCAGTTGGGCATGGCGAGTGCCTTGGTCATTACGGAAATGTTCGTGGTGCTCACCCTGTACTTTGCACTGCACCGTCAGGGACTTAACCCTCTGGCAGCTCGGCAGGATAACGAAGGACGCATCGCCCGTTGAGACCTGTCGTGTGGACGAGCGCTGGGCACCATCCTGACCTCGCGGGCGAGATTTATGAATGGCCCGAATTAACAGACCGGCTGGCCGGAATATCTCTAGCTCGCCCCTGCCCCTGAGCTTCGAAATTCCTCACCGCCAGAAAGCAAGACGATTCTGAAGTTGCCCTCAAGAAAACACCCGGTAAACGTCTGGAAAATTTCTCACTTGACTCAGCAGAATTCCATTGCCAAGATCATCCCGTTCCTAGTAGACTGTCGGGTTTAGATCTTGGATCATTGGGTAGGGGAGGGCCCATCGGGCCAGTTGGGTTTCCACCTCAGGGCAGGTTTTGCAGGATGTCCTGGGTGGGTAAATCGCCGGGGATTCACAAATTCAAGCCCGGAAATTGAACGATACATATCCAGTGAGAAGGAGAAGCACAAGTAATGATCGAGCAAACACTCGCTGGCTTCTCTCGTAGGTTGCAAAAGCACGGGAAACCGTGTTTGAAAGTTTGCCTTCTGTCTCCACACCCGCTGGTTTTAAGTGAGTTCACAAAGTTACTGGCCAACTCCTCCTACCGGGTAAAAGTCAAGCACATAGACTCACGTGTTGTCCCTGATTTTCATCGGTTAGCTTTTCCGCGGTGCCCCCTTTATGTCGTGGACGCCTGCGCGCCGCCAACCGCTGCCCTACTCGTTTCCGAGATTATCGACAGATACCCGGACGCGCGGGTCGTTGCGGTGGCCGAGAAATTCGACGAAGCCAATGCTTTCCCCCTGCTTCGTCTGGGAACAAAAGGACTACTAACTTATACCGAAGCCCGCACCGACCTGCAGCAAGCTTTCGAGTCCTTGCTCGAAGGGAGCTATTGGGTTCCGCGTATCATGCTTTCTCGTTTTGTTGAATCGATTCTTCCCGGTTCCCGCAATCGAACCATGATCAGCAGTTGGACGGGTTTGAGCCGGCGTGAACGAGAGGTCCTGCAGGCCGTGCTGGATAATCTCTCAAACAAGGAAATCGCAGGGCAGCTCAACATTTCCGAGCGCACGGCAAAATTCCACGTCTCAAATCTTCTTGCGAAGTTCGGCGTTCAACGGCGCACAGACCTTATCGTGATGTGCTTTAAGGGATCCACGCTGAGCGTTGCGCACCAGCAGCATAGCGGCTTCCCAGTCTGACCGAACGCTCCGCCACTTTGCTGCCCGACAATTTCAGAGAATCATTCAGTGCCGGAGCCGGAAGGCTTGGACGCTTGCAACTGACGATAACACTACTCTTTGCTGAGAGCGTCATTTTTTTCAAAGTTCAGTTGGCGTTTTGAAAAGGTGTAGCGGCGGGCTTTATGCTTGGCGTGCCGCCCGAAGGGTGGTGCTACGGGTAAACGTATTTTCTGAACACACCGTGATACTTATGGCCATTCCGGAGCGCCGCACTCAGGGCACTGGCTATTGATGAAGAACAACCATTGCAGCACTTCGTCGATTTTGGGGATCCCGTGCTGTGCCCCGACCTGATATTCGGCGCAGATCTCACCATACCGATCTGCAATGAAGATAGCAGGCAGGGGCTTGCCGGCGGCATCCAGGGCATTAAACAAGCGGTGCGCGCGGCGCTCGCTGTCAGCCAGAATCACAAACGGCCAACCCGCTTTTACCACCGGTGGAGTCTGCCCGGCGCGATCCTTCGACAAGATCACAATCATTTCAGCTTCTTCGCCGGCGAAGTCCGAGTGTTTCCAGGCAGCCTCGTCCAGCAGCCGTAACAGATTTCCGTCATCGAGCCCGCCGGCAAGAATCACCACCAGGTTCGACCGTCCGCGATAATCTGACAACCGGACCTGCCGGCCTTCAGCCGAAGGCAAAGCAATGTCCGGCAGCAATTTACCACGCCCGGCGCTAATCTGTTTCTCCATAACAAAAGCGTAATACTTCAGGCCCGGCGCATCAACAGCATCAGATTTGAGGGCGAATTCTTCGGCCAGTCGCTATGGTGCAGTAAGGACTTCAGAAGCTTTGATGTGCCTGGGGCGACCGGCCCACCAGAAATAGGGCCGTGCCGCTTTTTTCAGCAGGTCGATCTTGATTTCGTACAGCGTTGTGGTCCAGCCCGGCGCCGCCAGATAGCGCGTATCGCCCGGCTGGACCACCAGGCTGACCTCGATGTTCGGTGTCACGTCAACCGGAATATTATTCTTTCTGCAAGCCTCATAGAGGTGCCGGAAGACCACGACCATGTCTTCATAGCGCGGACTCGGCCAGTGCTCCATGTCGGAGCCGATGGTGGGGCGGAAAATGCACACCGTCGGAAACGCTCCCAAGCCGGCAATCATGTCGATGGCCTTGAGCGTATCCTCCACAGGCTCGATGCCGGCAATGATTTCACCGGAGCAGGCTCCTTTCCCGAGTTTCTTCGCTGTATATTCCAGCGCCCGAAAGAAGGTTTGCTGACCGATCAGCTTTTCCTTGCCGGGACAGAACTCTGCAAAGTATTCCGGGTTTTGAAACTCGTAACAGAAGCTGAAATGGTCGGCCCCCAGGTCGATCAGCCGGTCGTACTTCCACAAATCGCGGCTGGGCGTCAACTGGACTCCAATCAGGCCGCCCACGCGGGACTTCACCGCCTTCACGTAGGGCGCTGCCCGATCGAGATCGCGGTTGGTCTGGTAGCCGGAGTTGAAGTGGGTAAACGTGACGCCCGACTCCGACTTCGCCGTCTGCGCTACCTCGACGACATCCTCGACGTCTTTCAGCGCAACCTCGTTCACTCCCACATTCAGTCCGGTGGTGCAAAACTTGCAGTTCAGTGCGGGCGAGTGGTACCAGAACCCGCAGGAATTCGAGATATAAATTCCGAGATAGGTGCCTTGCAACACGCCGATTCGCTGCATCGGGACGCCGCTCGATGTG
>JAKASH010000536.1 GCA_021828225.1 Acidobacteriota bacterium
GGACACCTGCATTTCAGCTTCGGTGCTGACCCTGATAAGCCTCCGGCCTACTGCCACAATTGTGGGAAGCCCTATCCGTGGACAGAGTCGGCCCTGAAAGCTGCGCGCGACCTGTCTGACGATCTCGACGAGCTGTCTGACGAAGACAAGGGCAAACTAAAGGGAACGCTGGACGACCTCGTCAAGGACAGTCCACAGACTGCTGTCGCGGCGGAAAGGTTCAAACGACTCCTGGCGAAGGCCGGCGAATCCGCGGCTGGGGCATTCAGGCAGATTCTCGTTGATGTCGTGAGTGAAACTGCAAAGAAGATTATTTTCCCGCATGGATAGCGCCGGTGAAGACCATGGGTAGCCATAGATACAGCCCCCCCAACCGCCGCTTTTCCGTCGGAAAATAGCGCGAGGCAGCGGGCAGAACAATGTGGCGTGCCGCGGTTCACAATTCTGATACGCTAACTACCTCGAGGTACTGCAATACTGGCGGCGGAGCCGTAGATACCAACAAGGAGAGAGGGAAATGGGGCTAGCTACGGACAAAAATCGGGAAAGTGCAGCGAGGCATCTTGCGACGGTTGCAAGAGAGATAGCGGAAAAGGAGAGGCAGAAGCTTGAGGGGCTAAAGAAGGAGCACGAACAACTGAAACGCCCAGACTTTGTGTGGTATTTCCTTCTGCAGAGTTTCGCTACATGGGGAAAAGCGTCGGGTTCCGATGGGTTGATGCGCGACCCACAGAACTACAGCAAAGTGACATACGAAGCTCTTAGTGGCATCCCGAGGGACGAAAGACTCAAGTTATAAGGCAAACTCTACACAATGCTAAGGTACGGTATCCGGATAAAAAGGCTGATTACCTTTTGAAAAACTTCGACCTGATCCAAGCGATTGGCGGGCTTCGCGCGGCAAAAGACGCGCTCCTAAAGGCTCCGGGGCGGGAAGCGAAAATCAAATTTCTTGACGCGTTTAAGGGAATAGGCCCTAAATACGCCCGGAACATAATGATGGACGTTTATCACGAGGATTTTCGGGACTCGATTGCCCTGGACTCGCGCATCAAGGGGGTATCTAGTGCGCTCGGCCTGTCTTTTGGCAGCTACGAGGAGGAAGAACAGTTTTACCGCGGCGTGGCCCGTTACGCAGGATTACAGGCCTGGGAGCTCGACCGATTGATATTTAACTTCCGGTCGGAGATCTTGACTGGACTAGCAAAAGGTGCCTAGACGAACCCCCAGCCAAGAAAACATGGTGTTGCTAGCGCCGCTACAGCAAACAGGTAACTCATGAAAATTCGCATCCTTGGAATTCCTCTCGATTTGGGACAGGCGCGGCGCGGCGTGGACATGGGTCCGTCGGCGGTGCGCGCTGCGGGCTTGAATTCCGTCCTCAAGGGCCTCGGCCATCACGTGGAAGATGCCGGAAACATCCACGTGCGGATTGCCGAGGAGCAGCACTTTGGCGACAAGCACGCCAAGTATCTGAAGGAAATTGCCGAGACGTGCCGCGAGGCCGCCGAGCGCGTTTTGCAGGCGGTTCAGGACGGCTGGTTTCCGCTCTCGCTCGGTGGCGACCATTCGATTGCGGTGGGGACGCAGGCTGGCGTGTCAAAGCTCTATCATGACCGCAACCAGTCGATCGGCTGCATCTGGATTGACGCTCATGCCGACATGAACACGCCGGAAACCAGCCCCAGCGGCAACATCCACGGCATGCCGTTCGCGGCCTCGCTGGGTTTCGGCCCGGAAGAGCTGACCCACATCTGGGGCTACGCGCCCAAGCTGCAGGCGCGCAATTGCGCCCTGATCGGATTGCGCGACCTCGACAGCCGCGAGCGCCGCCTGGTGAAGGATTCAGGCGTTCACGCCTTCACCATGCGCGACATTGACGAATACGGCGTGCGTGCCATCATGGAAAAGAGCATCGCGTTTGCCAGCGACGGCACGGCCGGTTTTGTGGTATCACTGGACATGGATGTGGTCGATCCGCATGAGGCTCCGGGAGTAGGCACGCCTGTGCGCGGCGGAATCACTTTCCGCGAAGCCCACCTGATCATGGAGATGATTGCAGACAGCAAAAGAATGCTGGCGCTTGAAATGGTGGAGGTGAATCCCATCATCGATGTCCTCAACAAGACGGCAATTCTGGCCGTGGGACTGGCGGCTTCGGCGCTGGGAAAGAAGATCCTGTGACAAAAAGCATTCGAGTGGGAGTTCTGTTCGGCGGGCGCTCGGGCGAGCATGAAGTCTCGCTCACTTCCGCCGCATCGGTCATTGAATCGCTTGATCGGGCCAAGTATGAGGTCGTCCCCATCGGCATCACGCGCGAAGGGCGCTGGTTCCTGGGCTCCGCCTCACTCCAGCCGCTTGCCGAGGTCTTCAAGAAAGGCACACCGGTCATTCCTTCCGTCGATCCTTCGGGGCCCAAGTTCATCGCTCGCGACGGCCGGCCGGGAGCAAAGCGCCTGCCGGATGTCGACGTCATCTTTCCCGTTCTCCACGGAACGTTTGGCGAAGACGGCACGGTCCAGGGGCTGCTGGAACTGGCAGGAATTCCTTACGTAGGCGCGGGCGTGCTCGGTTCCGCGGTGGGCATGGATAAGGACGTGATGAAGCGCCTTTTCCGCGACGCGGGCCTTCCGGTGGTGGAATGGGTCGTCATTTTGCGCGGCCAGTGGGAGGAAGAATGGGAGCCGCTGGGCCGGTTGATTGAAACTGTACTGGGCTACCCGGTCTTTATCAAGCCCGCGAACCTAGGCTCATCGGTTGGCATCAGTAAGGTTCACAACCGCCGCGAGCTTGGTCCGGCGATGGAACTGGCCGCGAGCTATGACCGCAAGATTATCGTTGAAAAGGGCCTGGACGCCCGCGAGATTGAATGCTCGGTGCTGGGCAACGATCGGCCGGAAGCTTCCGTGCCCGGCGAAATCGTTCCGGTGAACGAGTTTTACGATTACGAAGCGAAGTACGTGAAGGAAGGCTCGGAGCTGGTGATCCCGGCAAAGCTCGGACGCGCCGACACACGCCGCGTCAGGCAAATGGCCCTGCAGGCTTTTCGCGCGGTCGACTGCGCGGGCATGGCGCGCGTCGATTTCCTGCTCGATCGCCCCAGCGGCAGATTGTATGTCAACGAAGTGAACACCATTCCCGGTTTTACCCCCATCAGCATGTATCCCAAGCTGTGGGAAGCGAGCGGCCTCGCCTATCCCGCGCTGCTCGACCGCCTGATCGAACTGGCCCTCGAACGCCACCGCGAAAAGCAGCGCACCCGGTACGATTACAGCCGCTAGATTCGCGAAAGGGCCCCGATTTATCGGGGCCGAAAAACGTACCCCCATAATATGTTTTAATGAAATTGCCGTTGCGGCACGGATAAATCCGTGCCCTTTCGCGCCCGACGGATGCCTTTGTACCGCAGGGCTCGTCTTTCAGCCCTGCGGGTTTTGCGTGGCAATCAGCACAAAAGCCGCAACGTTAAAAAGCGAACGTTGCGCTACAA
>JAKASH010000537.1 GCA_021828225.1 Acidobacteriota bacterium
GCAGCGCGCCACAAGAAATGGTGTCACTACAATTTGTAAACCTCTGTACGGTTGAACCGTGTGATGAAAGATTCGGTTCGTAATTCGAATGCCCAGCCGCAAGCCCCGGCGCGGCGCAGGTGGAGTGTGCCTCTTCTGGCCGCGCTGCTGCTTTGCATTTTGCTTCCGGCGCTCCCGGCCTTTTCGCAGGGCAAGGGACGCCGCCCGCGCGAGGTCAGCCGCGCCCGGAATCTAGGCTACCGGCAGGAACTCCGGCAGGAGGCGAACCGCCATCCCGGCTTCTTTGAACGCCTCCGCGACCTGCCTCCCAAAGAGCAAGAGCGTGTGCTGCGGAACAACAAGCGGTTCCAGCAGCTCTCGCCTGAGCGCCAGCAGAGGATCCGGGAAAACCTGCAGCGCTGGGATCGGCTCTCACCGCAACAGAAAGCCCAGATCCGCCGCCGCGAGAGGGTTTATTCACGGCTCTCTCCCGACGAGCGCCAGCGCGTGCGGGGCATGGCCCGCGAGTGGCGGGACCTGCGTCCTGCCGAAAGATTCAGGGTCCGGATGGCGCTTCGGCGCATGCGTGGCATGACTCCTGAGGAGCGCCGGCAATTCATTGAAAGCCCACAGTTCCGGCGGCGCTTTTCACCCCGCGAGCAAAACATCCTGCGAGGTCTTGACCGCCTCTTTCCGGGCGACCGCACGCCGGACCGATAGCGATTCTCCTATTCCGGCTGTAGCGACGGTGTCCCCACCGGCGCATTTCGGCTCCGAGGACAGTGCCAGCCACGCTTAAATCGCAGTTGGATTTAACCCGAGGTTCTTGAATTTTGGGAAAAAACCCACGGTCAGCGCTCTGGGCGCTGACCGTGGTTACCCGGCTACTTCTTGTGGGTTTCGGTCACAGGAACATTCAGGATTTCGCTTTTCTTCCTGGGCAGGCTGTAATGGGGCAGCAGAATCAATCCCAGAGCGACCCAGAAGAGCGTGCGGATCTTGCGAATAACCGCCAGCGTGACACCTTCGGCCGCCGTACTGCCGACGGCTTTCAGCACCAGCGCGGTCGATCCCTCGTCCACTCCCATTCGCAGCGGAATAAAGATGAACGCCATCGTGACAAGCCGGTACATACACTCGACCAGATAGGCCGCCAGCAGCGATGCGTGTCCCAACAACACGTGCAAGATCCAGAAGTCTTCGCCGACTCCGGTAAACTGGCTGATCATTTCCAGGCCGAGAATCCCCAGGAAAGCCTTGCGGTGGTTTTCATAGAAGCCGTGAAGTGATTCCTCGAAGGCCCGGGCTGTATGCTCGTAGCGTTCCAGAAAGCTCCATTTGGCTTTTTTCTTCAGCCGGCGGATCAGGCGGCTGGTCAGCATCCATCGGCGGCGGATCAGAACGAAAGGCAGCAGCACCAGGAGGATGAGCACGACCACGGCAATGGTCTCGTCGCCGGGAAGTTCTGCGGAAGGCGCAAGCATCAGCACCCAGAGGACGATTCCGCTCAGGATGAACAGCCCGGAGGTCAGCATGTAGGAGAGGTCCTCCAGGACAGTGGAGGAGAGGCTGCTGGAAGCGGGAAGATAACGCGCGGTGATGTAGACTCTTGCCCCTTCCCCGAACACGGGCCCCGCCAGCGTCAGGTCTGTCAGTGAGGCGCTCACCAGGCGGATGGCAAAAAGCCGCCAGAATCCGGGTTGCTCCTCGGATTTCTCGATGCAACGGCGCCATGCTTCGGTCCGGACCAGGTTCCGCGCGCCGGAAAGAGCGATGAGAACTGCAAAGCCCCAGCCAAAGCGGCGAATGTGCACCAGCAGAACGTCGACGCCCGTCTGCCTGACCAGATAAACGAAGAGCGCTCCGGCAGCGACGAGGGATGCAAGCCAAAGCAGACGCACGACAGGGCGGGAAGTCATCAGGTCCTGGCCTCAGATTCAAATAAGGGAGTTCACCCACTGTGGATTGGCCGAGTCTGGGAAGAGTTCCAAATCTCGCGGATCATGCCTCGCCGGGGCGCAGCGTATCGCGCGAACTCCGCGCTTCAACCAACCACGCCGCATCTTAACGCAGAGCCGGCGTCCTGCGCCAGAGTGTAATGGAATTCCGGAGTCAACATCGTCCGGCACACGCCATGCGCGCGGGCGGTGACGAGCTTCCCTGGCGCCGGCAGGCTTGGCAGACTCCGCCAACGCAAGCCGCGGAGGTCAACGTCAATTCCGCGCTGCCCGCCAATATCGATTATCGCCCCAGTCACTTGGATGCAAACGCGACTGTCCACGAACCCGCACATCTGCGGCTTCTTCGCGCAGCCGGTTTTCCGGCGCGGCGTATCATGCTGCAAACAGGAGAATTGCAGGCGCAAATTTCCTCTCGGCGGCACAATGCAGGCGCTGTTTGTGGCGCCGTGCGAAGACAAATTTGATCTTCCTGGCGTCCTGCGCATGAAATCCGAACTGTAGCCTATCTTTTTAGCGTCTAATAGACTGGAGGTGATCTCAATGACAACACTGTGGAACAGGAGTTGGATGGTGGCGGCTTTCATGGCTGTGGGCGCCACGCTCGGCGTGGCGGCGCCAACCCGGATGCCCAGGCCAGGTTCGCTGAACAGCGTGCAGGGCCAGGTAACTTTGAACGGACATCCGGCCCAGGCTCGGCCGTTAAGACAAGAAACGCTCCGGCCAGGCCAGGTGATCGAAACCCGGCAGGGCAAAGCCGGGCTGCTGTTGACGCCGGGCTCCTTCCTGCGGATCGGTAATAACTCCGAAGTACGGATGCTCTCTGCTACCCTCGAGAATACCAGGGTGAGGGTGATTCGGGGCGAGGCGCTGCTCGACGCAGAGGCGGGCTATAAACATGATCTGGCCATCTTCCTGGACGGCGCCAGAACCAGAATCGATAAGAAAGGAATCTACGGCTTCAATGCCAACCGAGAAACGATCAGCGTTCTGCGGGGTAAAGCAACTGTTTACGGGCAAAATGCTCAAGTTACGCTGAAGAAACAACGCCAACTCGATCTGGCAGGCCAGGAGCCGTGGGAAGTCCGGAAACTGAACAAGCAGGCTTTTGAATCGGGCTCCCTCTTTCAATGGAACAAGATCAGAAACCGCTACGAGCGGCGGGCCACAAGAAGCGTCCAGCAGGCCATCGCGCAATCGGGGCACTGGTACGGTCCGGGCTGGTACTGGTCACCGTACTGGGGGTTTTATGCTTACTTGCACTCATCCGGAATGTATTACTCCCCGTATTACGGTCCCTACAACGGCCCTTGGGGCTGGAACAACTGGGGCTGGGGCGGGTGGGGTTGGGGTGACGGCGACGGCGACTGAACTGTCGCTGCTGCCCTGATGGCTAAGCCACAGACGGCAAGGTTGTAGAGACGTCCCGCCTGGACGTCTCTACAAAGGCGGAATCAGCGTGTCGCGCGGGTTCGCCGTTTTTGTAGCGGCGGTGTCCTCACCGCCGGTCTTTCCGTTTTGTAGCGCGGTGTCCTCACCGCCG
>JAKASH010000538.1 GCA_021828225.1 Acidobacteriota bacterium
ATCTGATGGATCCAAAGCTGATTATGGTCGCCGTTGCGGTGATTCTGGTCATCGCAGCGCTTGGTTGGCTGTACGTGCGAAAACGCAGGCATACGACCGCAGACCTTCAGCAAAGGTTTGGGTCCGAGTACGAGCGGGCGGTGCGGGAGCATGGATCAGAACGAAAAGCGGAAGCGAATTTAGCGGATCGCGAGAAGCGGGTTGACAAGCTCAACATCCGCGATCTTGAACCGTCGGAACGGGAACGGTTTTCAAAACAGTGGGCGTCCGTGCAGTCTCGTTTTGTCGATTTCCCTAAGGGCGCAGTCACAGAAGCCGATGACTTGGTGTCCTCTTTAATGAAAACTCGCGGCTATCCCGTATCCGATTTCGAGCAACGGGCCGCCGACATTTCTGTCGACCATCCTCGCGTGGTGGAGAACTACCGGTCTGCGCATGGGATTGCGCTGCGGGCTGGGAGAGAGGAAGCGACTACGGAAGATCTGAGAACGGCGATGATCCACTACCGCTCTCTATTTGAGGAACTGGTGCAGGTACCAACGACTGTTAATAGAAGGGAGGTGGCGTAATGGCTGAATTGAAGAAGAAAGAAGGGGAGCTTACGACGGCCGACTTGGCGAGCCACGGCGCTGCGAAAGAGCAGCTCGACGGACCCAAGTTGGTGAAATGCCAGGAGACGGAAGCTGCAGAACGGGCGGCTGCGGTCTCAGGACCCATGCCCTTATTTTCTGAATCGGAGATGGAAGATTTCCGATCGCAGTGGAGTAAAGTACAAACGGGCTTCGTGGACGAGCCGCGCCGGACGGTCGAAGGTGCAGACACGCTTGTCGCTTCGGTGATGCAGCGACTCGCGGAAGGTTTTGCCACCGAGCGGTCGGGCTTGGAAAAGCAGTGGGACCGAGGCGACAACGTATCCACTGAAGACCTGAGGATTGCCCTTCAGCGCTATCGTTCCTTCTTTGACCGGCTGCTGAAACTGTAGGGACGGACACGCTTGCGGGATGATGATAGAAAAGCAGGGCGACAAGGAATGCACGGACAATGTGTGCAGGCGGGCTCTAAGTATGTCCTCTACAGCTCTGCGACCAAGAGAATCTACCAGTGAGACGACCACGATAAGCCGAAGCAATTGTCCGGTCAAAAGATGCAGGTCACGGGACACCTTGATGCCCAAACAGCGGGCAATCTGGGAGTGGGACCAGGGTCAATCGGAGGTAGTTTCAAAGGCGCCGGCCAATAGGTTGGAGAGGGTGGCGAAGAGGCTGGCCACGAGATGAGGCAAGGTAAAACCATCGCGGCAAATTGGTGTGCATGGCGCAGCGCACGCTTCAGGATTGATCCCTGCTAGCGGCTCTAAGGTAGGTCCTCGTTTGCCCCGTTGCACCGGGACTCGGACTTGGCCGGATGCCTCTCCCGTTCCAGGCTGAGACGAGAATCAGGCAGATGTAGGAGCGGACGTATGAAAAACAAATTGTGGCGTGGCTGTCTGATCCTGCTCGTACTCCTTATGGTTCCCGGACTCGCATACTCGCAGGCCGTGCAGCAGAGCCGCACGCTCATCGTCAATGGCCAATCGGGACAGGTGAAAGTCATGGAGATCGACGGGCGGTCGTACGTGGACCTGGAGTCACTGGCACGCATCGCGAATGGCACGCTGGGCTTCAGTGGAAATCAGATTGCGCTGACGCTGCCCAGTTCCGCCGCCAACACAGCGTCCGCACCGTCAAGCCCGCCTGCCAATTCCGGATTCTCGAAAGAGTTCCTGCGGGCCAGCATCGAAGAAATGGCGGTGATCCGGGAATGGCGAAGCGTGCTGGTCAACTCCATCGAGAACAATTACCCGATCCAGGAAGACTGGGCGGAGCGTTACCGCGGCCAAGCCTCCAGCAGCCTCGGATTGGCGTCCGTGGCAGCCTCCACCGATTCGGATCGAAGCGCAGTTCAGTTGCTGAGCAACGAGTTCGACAACATGAATGCGCTGAGCGTTAAGCTCCTGGCCGAGCGCAAGGTGCACTCCGTTTCTCCGGAAAATCTCAAAGCCGATCCCCTGAACCAGAACATCCTGACCTGCGCTCGCTCCCTTGCCTCGATGGCCGTGGGTGGCCAATTTCTGGATGATGCATCGTGCCATTGAATCCGCTGAGAGTAGAACACTTGATAACGTTCTCTTGGTCCCTGCAAACGGGCCTGTCACGATAACGAAAACCGGAAATATGTTTGGGGGTCACAACCGCTGGAACCGTCCGAGCCCTATGTCGCAGTCTCCATGCACTTGCAAATCGTAAAGCGCGCTTCCGTCTTTATCAGTACTGCCCTGAGATGCTTACCGAGCCGCTCCTGGATTCGGGCTAAGCCTTCAATGATTCCACTTATTTCGCGCACGCCGTTAGATAGACAGGAACCTTGAACGACAAATCTGAATTGCAGATACTCTCGCCACCAATGATCTTGAGTTCGATGGCGTTCTCGTGGTCGAAACGCGTCTACTACTCCGAGCGGCGGTTGGCTTTCAACCGGCCATCGTAGTCTGTGATTTCATGGTTGCAGTGACACTTTGCTTCCGTACCGTGTTTTATAGGTGCTAACGTCACGCTGAATAAGCGTCGCTTCCAGGTTACGAGCAATTGGGAAAGGCCTCAGATCGCAGGTGCCGGATACGACCGCGCGTCTGCCATCCACTATGGGGGGAGGCCCCTTTCAGCGTTGCTCCCGGCCGTCCCCCGCATAGTGGAACGTCCAGCCCGGTCGCAGCCAGTCCCCAAGGCACAGGCTCACTGCACTTGATAAATGCCCGCTAATGTGAAGGGCATTATCGGCGCACCCGTCTTCAGTATAAGTAACACTGTAATTGCCATCTCGACTAATTGTGAGGTTGCAGTTCTTCGACGGCACGGAACCAATCTTCTTGCGATGATCCCTCCGGACAGCCTCTAGCTTGCCAGAGTTTGTAAGCGAGGGCGGCGATGTTTTCCTCACTGGCTTCCGGAGTGAGCACGATGACGCCGTGCTCGGGCCTGGCCTTCTGATATCCCTCCATTGAGTGTTGGTGCGCCTTACCTGAGTGCTCCAGGGCCTGTCTGGAGTGTTCATGTCCTGTCAGATGGTCTTCATGACCATGGTGCCCGACAGCAGTGCGGTCGGCCTGGGTGGCAGGGTTATGATATCCAGCGGCCTTCTGGTGTGAGTTATGCATGGTGTTCCTCCTAAAAGTTTTTGTCCATCTCAATTCGTTGTGAGCTCTTGGTCCAAGGCACGGCCGCAGATTTAGGCAAAAGCCATGGCGGCATAACTCGGACCCTGTCACATCAGTAATCCTGGCTTGGAGCCTCGTGCAGCACGTCCAGAGGTCCAAATTCGGGCCACATTTAAAACCGTTAATGCACCGCTGCACGATGGAACGTTGGGGATTGCCCCTTTCGTCAGAATCCAAGAGCCATTCTGGTTATACACTTGGGTAATTCGCGTGTCAGTTCACTCCG
>JAKASH010000539.1 GCA_021828225.1 Acidobacteriota bacterium
TCCCGATAGCGAAGTAGATTATCTTCACTGCCGTACCCCTGTCCTCTTTTTCCCACAGAGGCTCCTCACCGCCTTCAGTCTAAGGTTCTTGTAGGGGCCTTGCATGATCCGTGGTACATCTCAAATGCCCCTCGCTTGTTGCAGGCCGCGCGGTGACCAAGATCATCCCACCATGTGCCTATGCTTTGATCTTTCCAAATCAGTTTGTGGTCTCTGGCTGAAAACAGGTAAACGAATGCCTCCGTCGCCGCCAAGTGCTCTGTGTAGCTTGTCGCGAGTGCGCCAACGATTGCGAGCAGTGAGTTCGGGCCTGCGTAAGTACTGCACCCGCTCGAATTGCAAGATGACTCCAGCATGTTCCCCTGCGAATCCGTGCAGACGCTTCCTTTCGCGTTTGATGAGCAACTCACATAAACTGTCCCGTTCGCCATCTCCTTCTCTCGCTCCTCAAGCATCTCTCTCCTGTCTCTCGCTAGCGACTGTGGTGAGAACTTCGGATCCCATTCCAGGTCCAGGATGGCATCTGCGTCCTCTACCCTCGCCACAGGCTCCTGACAGGTGTATTTGTAGAGGTTGTTCTGTAGCCCAGTTCCTCTGAGTGCCCACGTGATTTCGTGAACTTGGGTCCCTGTCACGAATACCTTTTCGCACGGTATCTGCGGTCCTTTATTTTTTGCCTGCGCTGCTCCTGCAGCCGCGAGCATTAACGCCACCACCGGTCCTATCTTGTTCATCTCTTCCTTCCCACTCTTCAAGCGAGACCTTTTCTGCAATTGTTCGCCGGGCTACTATTACCCAGATCCGGGCGCTGAGTCAAATGGCCAGCAATGGTGATAACCAGCGGTCAGCAATTCCCGAAATGTGGCCGGCCAAGCCGCTCGTCATCGCCGGGCTTCTGAGCTAAACCCACAACGTTCGCCAGCCATAACACACAAACCACGCTGGAAACCAAAACAGGCCGGAACCACTATCGGGCTTTTGGGGACGCCCCAGCTATTTGACGGGTAGTCTGAGCTCTTATTTTTGTCGGCCTAGTTGCTACGGCATTTGCTTTCCGATGAGAGTCACGATTCGCCCGCACTTCGGACACACCAAGTTTTTACCACTCGTAGAAACGACAAGCTCACCCTCGCCGCACAGCGGGCACTTGTCACCCTCCTTCGCAGCCTGGGCCATCTTTGCCACCGCACTGTGATTATATGCCGGTCCGCTTGAGGTCAGACAATCGCGCTTCCACGACGCGACCATGGAACAATACGATCAGCGAATAGCCGTTGTGTGATTCGACTCGCTCGCTTATCCTTTTTATTCGGCATCAAAGCAGCGAGACTACATGCAATGAGCCTAATTTACGTTTTCGCGGCGTCCAAAATGGAAGGGCAGCCGGTCCTGCAAATTGCTGGGACCGGCGCCGGTGACACTCCCGCCCGCCCAGCCCAATCCTTACGCTCAGGCCAGAACGAGTTCGTCCTGATTCTTGGCGGGATGGGGCCAAAGGGCGCACGCGCGAAGGCGGAAGAGGCGCTCGGGTTGGCTTCCCCTCAGACCTCCGCAAATCCGCAGCTAGGCCGGAGGCCTGACGCAATTCTCATCATCGGCTTGTGCGGTGCGCTAACGAATTCCCTGACACAGAACCGAATCGTGGCGCATTCGGACTGCCTTTCGACGGATTCTGCTCAACTGCCAATCCAATGTTCCTCCGCCATCACCAACGCCATTGCGGACCTGCTTGTCTCACGCAACATCCGCTGTCAGAAAGTTGTCGGTATCACGTCCCCGCGCATCGCTGTCACGAAAGACGACAGGCTTGCCCTCGCAAAGGCAGGGGGGAATGTAGTTGATATGGAGAGCTACTCAATTCTGTCAGTAGCGGAACAGGCGCGAATTCCGGCGGCGGTCCTTCGAGCCGTATCGGATACTCCCGAAACAAGAATGCCCGATTTCAATCGCGCCCTGGACCAGGCAGGGGCCCTCGATGGTCGCAAAGCCCTCCGAATCGCTTTGGAGTCTCCCATTCAGACCGCGCGCTTGCTTCGAGGCAACAAACGTGCCATGGCTCACCTGACCAAAGCCCTCGCAATTATCCTTCCCTCCGATTGTTTCTCGCTTCCACACGCTTAAGAACCGACGAAAACCGAACACGAGCATATGCTCGTGGTGCTTTCACGCCCCTTGTGGCTAATTGGAGGGCGTGAGTGAATATGCCCGCTTCGCAAAGGAGCTCGGCCGGCGAATCCGCGAAATCCGAAAGAAGCGCCACCTAACCCAGGAGGATATGCAGTCTCATAAGTTCGCAACGCGCCATTGGCAGCAGATCGAAGCGGGAAGGCCGATCACGGTCGAGACGCTCTGGCGCATCTCCAAAGCATTGAAGACTCCACTCGTAGATTTGTTCCGCGGCCTAGACAAGCACAAGTGACCTCTCTCCCACTCCGGCTCCTCACGCAGATCACCAGCCGCCATTAGCTTCAGGGTTTCCGAGGTTTGGGAAATGAAAATTGGCATCGTACCGTTGCTTATCGGCGTCTTTCTATCCGCTTCCATTCCCACCCAATCAAGCGCGAAAGCGGAAGCTCAAAACGCCCGGCAATTACTCGCCCAAGCCGATCGCCTCGCCTACCTTTACAACTGGCCAAAGGCCGAGCCGCTGTACGCCCAAGCAGAAACCCTCTTCAATAACTCCGGCGACAAGAAGGACGCGCTCTACGCAAGGCTCGGCTGGATTTGGTCGCAAGCGACAAACGGCACGGCGGCGAAATTCAAGCAAGAGGTCGAGGCAGACGCGCGCAATCCATTGGCCGTGGCGAACCCGAAGTTGATGATCCGTTGTCTTGTTGCGCAAGCCCTGATCGAACAGGACAGGAGCGAGGCTTTCTATCGGAACATTTGGGAAAAGATTCTGGAGCTTGCCAAAACCTCCGGGGACAAGAGATGGCAGGCCCGCGCCACGGCGGAGCTAGGCTTCATCGCGTTCATGGAGGGCGATGTTGAGCGGGCCACCTCGATGCTCAAGACCGCGATGATTTCCATGTACCTTCAAGGGGACATCGGAGCCGCCATTTATTATGGTTCGATCATCGGCAATGGCATGGTCGAGACCGGCAACCCCCAATCGGGAATCAAATATTGCGACACCGCCATCAAGATGGCAGCCGGGATCAAGGACATGGGCTTTCCCTTCATGGCCTTTGAAGGCAAGGCGCGGGCGCTCGTGGCAATGCACCACCCGGATGAAGCGAGGGAAGTGTTGAACGAAGCCGTTCACCAAGGCCAGGCTCAGCATGCCCTCGCAGCGGAGTCCGAGCTATTGGTTGTCCGCGGACAGGAAGAAATCGCGGTGGATCGCGCCCAGGCCATCCGCGATCTGCAACAAGCCAGGGCGTTCTGCCACCGGAACGGCTTCCAACACGCCGAGGCTTGGAGCACGTTTGAGCTTGCGACGGCTTACAAGGATCAAGGGGACCTGCCCGACGCC
>JAKASH010000540.1 GCA_021828225.1 Acidobacteriota bacterium
GCGCACCCGGAGTGCGGAGAGTAGACGGGCTCTTGAATTGATGGAGACTTCCCGAAAACGGGAAATTCTTCTGCCGCCTGGAGTCCTCTGGGCATGACATCGGAAGGTAGGCCGTTAAACGGCAATGTGGATTGTCTTTGCACGTCCATTCGAGCGAAAGAAGCGCCGATTATGTCTCCCCAATCACCGGTAAACACAAGGTCACAATTCGTTATTGATGGTGTCAAGAGCTTTGCGAGCCTTCAAAGTTAACTCGCCCCTCGCTGAACGCATCCATGGCCGGACCGCTTTCCTCAGGGCATTTGTGACTCACACTCCACCTCGAAGGGGATATCCTCGCCTTCAAGTCGGCGCGAGGGGTCTCATGGCGATAGGATCGTAATTGCAACAGAGCCGGTGCGGTGTATACTCCAATGGCGAACATTGCCAAGGTGCACGATTGCGTCCGGCAGGGTCCAGGCATATTTTATCGATTCACGGAGATTTCGGGTCGTTAAGAGCTGAAACAATCCAGCCCGTTATCGAAGCTAGAGGGTGCTGTCATGAAGTCCCATCAACAGAACGCCACCACAGCACTTACCCGGAGGGAGTGGATCAAACTCGCCGCGTCGGCGGGCGCGATGGCCCTCTCTGCTGATGCTCTGAGGGCCATGCCAGCGACTGCCGCGCGTCCACCAGGGGCAACGGCACCCGGCATGCCCCCAAAATGGACGGGCCACAACCGGAAGCTCGACGACTACTACCTTGCCCCCCATTATCCAGCCTATGAGCCGCATCCGCGCTATCTCGGGGAGCTTTACGGTTCCTGGCAGCAGATCGGCAGGCAATACGGCGAACGGGCCGGAGACCTGATCCGCATGGTCTACGAGGGCTGGTACCGGGAGCTGCTGCCGGTTCAGGGCAGCCCTGAAGTCATCGCCGCCTATCTGCGCCAACAGGAACGGTACTATGAATTTCTGGTTCCCGAGGCGCTCGAGATGATGCATGGCATCGCCGACGACGTGTCAAACCAAGGTTGACCCTGGCACACCATACTGCGGGCCGATGGAATGTGGAATGTGGACTGTGGGTACTTTTGTGGGGACCTTGAGGCTTTTTTGATGGCACGGCAAACGCGGTTCCAATTCTGAATCTATTTTATAACGTCCGTATAATCATCTAGATATCGTTAATGGCAATAGACTTGCAAGCAGATATCTTTCTTGCGCCGCAAGCGCGCTACCAGACTGCGTCACGCCCCGACAAGGTTGAATGAGCAATGCGCGGCCGAGATTTTTCAAGCGGCCAGCGTGCAACCGTTGGAATTTTATTCTGCCAAGCTTTGCGTGTTCAGTCCAGATGATTCTCGGAAGCGTCGCCCGCGGCTACATGGCCGCGCCGCGCGGTCACGAGTGCTCGGCCTGCCGGTACCAATCCTCGGTGACGGTCGGCACGATTTTCCATAAGACTCGGGTGCGGCTGCTGGAGTGGTTCTGGGCGATCTACCGGATGAGCCAGGGCAAGAAAGGGATTTCGGCCTTGCAGTTAAGCAAGGAAATCGACGTCGCTTCCCCCGCCGCCCGGCTGATGCAGCACATGATCCACAAGGCCATGGCGGATTGCGCCTAACCCAGCGGCTTCTTTCGGAGGATCCTGGCTTCTCAACCGCCATTACCAGAATTCGATCTATAATAAATTTCTGTGCTTGTGACGTCGCTCATCCAACCCTGCGCGCGGTAACCTATGCATATCCCGGACGGATACCTCAGTCCCTCGACCTGTGTGGCTCTCTACGCGAGCGCTACGCCTTTCTGGTATGTAGCCCTGCGCAAGACCCGGAAGCTCCTGTTCACGCGACTGGTGCCGCTGATCTCCGTCTTCGCGGCCTTCTCTTTTGTGATCATGATGTTTAACATTCCCATTCCGGGCGGTACCACGGCCCATCCGCTGGGTGTGGGAATCGCGACCATTGTCCTTGGTCCCTGGGCTTCGATTCTCGCCCTTTCGACGGCGCTCTTCATCCAGGCATTCTTCTTTGGCGACGGAGGCATCACCACCCTGGGCGCCAACTGCTTCAACATGGCGATTGTGGGTTCTTTGGTCGCATGGCTCGTCTATCGCCTGATTTCCGGCCGGTCGGCGATCACTTCATCCAGACGGGTTGTGGCGGCGGCCCTGGGCGGCTATATCGCCATCAACTGCGCCGCCTTATGCGCATCGGTCGAGCTGGGCATTCAACCTCTTTATTTCAAGAACGCCGCGGGCGCGCCACTTTATGCGCCTTATCCGATCAGCATTGCCCTGCCGGCCATCATGATCGGCCACATTACTTTTGCCGGGGTGGCTGAGCTGGTGGTTTCCGGCGGCGTTGTGGCTTACTTGCAGCGGGCAAATCCTTCTCTGCTCCGGTTCACGGCTCCCGGCATACCGCTGCCGGAGGAAGCAGCGGTGGGTTTCGCCCGGGAAACCGGCTGGAGGGCCGCGCGTCCGCTGTGGGCCGCCGTCGGCCTGCTGATGGTGCTCACGCCGCTCGGACTGCTGGCGGCGGGCAAGGCCTGGGGCGAGTGGACCGTCCACGACTTTACCAGCCCCACCATGCGCCAGCAGATTGCGCAGGTTTCGGGAAACGTCACGCCTCCGGCTGCGGCCCCGAGCGGGCTCGAGCGGCTGTCCACCATCTGGACGGCGCCTTTTCCCAACTATTCCCCGTCGTTTGTGCACAAGCCGGCATTCGGTTACATTCTCTCGGCCATGTTTGGAATCGGGATCATCATCCTTCTGTCCATCCTGATCAAATGGCTTGCTGCCAAGGCTCGTCCCGGACAGCCCGGTACGCCGGCGCGCTCGGAGGAAATCTAAACGATGGCAGCGAAGCACAGCGGCAAAAGCAGCTTCCTGGAGCGCACCACGGCAAGTTTTGTGGACGCCATGGAGCACGCCTTCTATGCCGAGCAGACCGCGCGGGCCGACGGCCTGCTGCAGCGCCTCGACGCGCGCGTCAAGCTGGTGGGCATTCTGGCTTTGATCGTTTCCGCCGCGGCCGTCCACCGGATGGCGGTGATTGGCGGCCTTTTCGTTGTCGCAGTGGCGCTGGCTGCACTCTCGCGCGTGTCGTTCGGCGTGCTGCTGAAAAGGGTGTGGGTTGCCGTCCTGCTGTTCACGGGCGTGATCGCCTTCCCTGCTCCTTTCGTGACGCCGGGCCGGGTGGTCGGGCACGCTCCGTGGCTCGGCTGGGCGGTCACCTCGCAAGGCCTCGCGAGCGCCGGCTATCTTGTGCTGCGGGTGGAAACGGCGGCCACCTTGTGCGTTCTGCTGGTCCTCACCACGCCGTGGAATCACGTTCTCAAAGCGTTGCGCGTGCTTCGAGTGCCTGCCGTGCTGGTCACCATCCTGGGCATGACCTATCGATACCTGTTCCTGGTGCTCCAAAGCGCGCACGACATGTTCGAGTCGCGCCGCAGCCGCATGGTAGGAGAGCTGACCGGCAGCGAGCGG
>JAKASH010000541.1 GCA_021828225.1 Acidobacteriota bacterium
TACGACAGCCTCGCCGGCAAACGGCTGGCAGTCTTGCATACACCGGATTTTTTTGTGATTCGTCAAAACGAGGCGGGGTGGGAAGAATGGAAAACTGAGGAAGACCTTCATCGCCTCCAAGAGCGAAGTCCGAACCGCTACCAATGGCAGGATGGACGCTGGCGGTGTCCGCCCGGTGAGGCGCACGCTCATCCTTGCGGTCTCTTCTATCGCGTCCGATCGTCGAAGGAGATCCACTGGACCTACCAGCGCAATATTCAGTTCCTCGAAGATTACCTCCGTATCGATCCTTCAATTCTCCCGCTGCCGACCGAGGCGCGAGAAAAAATCCTCGCTTATACGAATGCATTGCCCGGAATCTCGCTCGAAGAGCTTCTGGAGCGAACTGCTGAATTCGCAACTCCAGATGACGTTTACCGCCTCATCGCCGCCGATTATCTCTATGTTGACCTCGACCGAGCCGCGCTTGCTGAGCCCGAAAAGGTTCAGGTCTTCCCGCATCACACGACAGTAGCTCAGGCCCTCTCGTCAAAGGATCGGCCACCGCTTTCCAGATCAGAAACTTTCATGCCAAGCGCACTGGTAACCTGGGATGGCCGCAAGTGGCAAATCGTCAACGTGGGCGAACATCACGTGGATATCTTGGGCGAGAACCGGAGCCTCATTGAGCTTCCTTTGGACGCGTTCGAGTCGCTGGCGAAGGATGGTCGGATCAAGCAGATTGGTCCGCCGACGGGGGACACACGGACAGCAATGGTAATTGAAGCCATCGGCCGCGGCAACGGACGGGACTTAGAAGTGGCTAATCAGCGGACTGAACTCCTCCGCCTCCATGCTTCGGGCGAGCCGATGCCTGGCGGCACTCAAGCCTCAGCGCGTTCACTCCGCCGCTGGGCCGCGGCGCGTCGTGAAGCCGAGCGCGAGTTAGGGGATGGCTATGTTGCCCTGATTCCCCGACTCGCGTGGCGAGGGAATTACCAGCCCAAGCTTCCGGAGCTGTCGCGGAAGTTGATGCAGAAATTTATCGAGACTGAGTACGAAACGCACAAGCAGAAAACCCGGCACGCCGTGTGGATCGCTCTTCGGCTGGCCTGCCAGCAGCAAGATGTCGTCGCTCCTTGTTATAAGACGTTTTGCCGTGCGGTGCGAAGCCGCTCCGGCCCGGATCAAGATCGTAAAAGGCAGGGGGAAAGAGCGGCCTATCGGCACGAGCCATTCTATTGGGAGCTTGAGTTGAAAACGCCCCGGCATGGCGACCGGCCTTTCGAGATCGCCCACATCGATCACACTGAGCTCGACGTCGAAACGGTCTCCTCACGGACCGGTCGCTTACTTGGACGACCTTGGCTGACCCTGATGATGGATGCTTTCTCCCGGCGGGTCCTTGCTTCTTATCTTACATTCGATCCGCCCAGCTACCGTTCCTGCATGATGGCCTTGCGGGACTGCGTGCGGCGGAACGGCCGACTGCCTCAGATCCTTGTCATGGATGGTGGTGCGGAATTCCGAAGCATTTATTTTGAGAGTGTGCTGGCGCGCTTTGAGTGCATTCAAAAGACGAGGCCGCCGGCTAAAGCGCGCTTCGGTGCGATACTCGAGCGGCTCTTCGGCACCACCAACTTGCAATTCGTCCATAATCTCGAGGGCAACACTCAGGCCACGCGGAATGTCCGGGAAGTCACTCGATCGGTCTCACCCCGGCGGCACGCCGTGTGGACACTGCCTATGCTTGAGGAGCGGCTGGGCAACTTCTTCTACGAGATCTATGACATGCAGCCGCACCCAGCTTTGGGACAAAGCCCGCGCGAGGAGTTCGCTCGAGGCATGGCCCGCTTCGGGCCGCGATTCCACCGATTGGTCGCTTATGACGACGACTTCTTGATGGCGACTTCGCCCACGACCAGCAAAGGGACCGCAAAAGTGGTGGAGGGCCACGGCGTTAAAATCAACCACCTCTACTACTGGTGCGAAGCCTTCCGCCATCCTGATCTTGCTGGACAACAGGTGGAGGTACGCTTCGATCCATTCGATCTTGGGACGGCTTTCGCCTTCGTGCACCGCCAATGGGCGACCTGCCATTCGGAACATTATCTGACGTTCCGCGGCCGCTCGCAGCGCGAAATCATGTTGGCTACCCAGGAACTGAAGCGGATACGCCAGACTCATGCGCGGGAATACAACATCACGGGAAGCCGCTTGGCTGAATTCTTAGAATCCATTGAAGCTGAGGAGAAGTTGCTTCAACAGCGGCTTCGCGACGCCGAGGCGAGCGTCATTCGGACTCATGCATCAGGGTGCGAGCGCTCACTTGACGCGCAACCTTCCGCTATGGCATCGGAACCCCTGTCTTTCAACGAAGAGAATATTGTCCCAGAGGTTTACGGAGAATTCTGAGGCATGGATAGAAGCGGTTTTCCGCCGCAACTCCAAAATCGGCCCTGGCCCGAGCGCCTCGCTTATTTTCATTCCTACACCGTCGCGCATCCAGCCCTCGTTGAGGCCAAAGAAAAGCTCCTTTGCGCGATTCAAGATTCCGCGCCAAATACCTTGATCCTGGTTCTCGGTCCGGCCGGAGTGGGCAAGACAACGCTTTGTCGCAAGATCGAGCAAGTTCTCACCCAGGACATGGCTTCCGACCTCGCCTCTGATCCTACGCGCTTGCCGGTCGTAAGCATCGAAGCGATGGCCTATGACTCGCGAACTTTTAACTGGGGGGACCATTTCAGGCGCCTTCTCCTCGAAATGGAGGAACCGCTGGTCGACTACAAAATAGCTCCTTGGCCCGGCACGCCGCCTGAGACGTCCCGAGGGGTTAGGCTGGGACGGAGGCCAACAGCCGCCGCCTATCAGCACGCCGCGGAACAAGCGTTGACCTTCCGCCGACCCAAGGCCGTACTGATTGATGAAGCCCAGCATCTTGCCAAAATCCCTTCAGGCCGGAAACTTGCCGATCAACTGGACGTTATTAAGTCAATCGCCAGCCGGACGCGCACCATTCACGTGTTGTTTGGAACCTACGATCTTCTTGCCTTCCGTAACTTGAGCGGACAGCTTAGCCGTCGAAGTATCGACATCCACTTCCACCGCTACCGGCTCGACGACCAAAGCGAGAAGAAAGCGTTCTGGGGCGCTCTTCGTTCTTTTGAACAACACCTGCCCTTGGCCGAACCGCCGGATCTCCTTCAACAATGGGAATATCTGTATGAGCGCAGCGTCGGCTGTGTAGGTGTCTTAAAACAGTGGTTGGATCGCGCGCTCGCCATAGCAGCCCGGCAAAACTCTGCAACCTTCAACAGACCGATCCTTGAAGCTTCTCGCCTATCGGTCTCACAGTGCGAAAAAATGCTGTCGGAAGCGTTGGATGGAGAAAACCAACTGGTCGAGCGGGAGAATGATGTTCGGAACCTTCGTCTGCGCTTGGGGCTAAAGAACAATGCCCCTGAAAAGAATCCGATGCCCCCGTCAACGGACGC
>JAKASH010000542.1:0-1990 GCA_021828225.1 Acidobacteriota bacterium
GTATTGGGATCAAGAACCCCATGGTGAACGACGGCATTGTCAGTATAGCCGGAAATGTAGAGGACCCCAAGTTCGGGGCGAGCAGCGCAGATGCGTTGAGCCAGTTCGCGTCCACTCATCTGAGGCATCACGACGTCGGCCAGCAGCAGATGGATCGGTTCGGGATATTGATTGCTGATGCCGAGCGCCTCCTTCCCGTTTGCGGCCTCCAGCACTTTGTACCCACGGCGCTGCAAGATGCCTCGCATCAGCAGGCGAAGAGAGTCCTCATCCTCGGCAATCAGGATAGTTTCGGATCCCTGCAAGTGATCGGGTTCAAGTTTGCCTGCGGCAGGCGATTCCTCTTCTTCCAGAACGCGCGGCAGATAGATTTTAAAGGTGCTGCCGATGCCCAATTCGCTGTAGACCCAGATAAACCCGCCGCTCTGCTTGACGATCCCGTACACGGTGGCCAGACCTAGTCCGGTTCCCTTGCCCAATTCCTTGGTCGTAAAAAAGGGCTCAAAAATGTGCTTCTGCGTCTCGCGATCCATCCCCGTTCCCGTATCGCTCACCGCAATCATCACATAATGGCCCGGCAAGCTCGGCAGATGGGAATGGGCGTACAATTCATCGAATTCGACATTGGCCGTTTCAATCGTCAGCTTGCCACCCTTTGGCATGGCGTCCCGCGCGTTCACGGCCAGGTTCATAATGATCTGCTCCACCTGGCCGGGGTCAGCTTTGACCAGATCCAGTTCCGGATGCCGAATCGTTTCCAGCTCGATATCTTCTCCAATCAGCCGTTCGATCATCTTCTGGAGATTGCCGATCACCGTGTTCAATTCCAGCACCTGCGGCGTCAGAACCTGCTTGCGGCTGAAGGCGAGAAGCTGGCGCGTCAGCAGGGCCGCGCGTTCGCCCGCCTTCCTGATTTCCTCAACTTTGGCCCGCTGCTCTTCATCGAGCTCCGACGATCCGAGCATTAACTGGCAGTAGCCGACAATAATCGTGAGCAGGTTGTTGAAGTCATGCGCAACGCCGCCTGCCAGCCGTCCGACCGCTTCCATCTTCTGCGACTGCCTGAGCTGCTCCTCCAGGCTCCTCCGTTCGGTGGTGTCAATCGACACGCAACCAACAAACGCGTTTCCCATGCGGTTGTGAAACGGAAACTTGATGGCCAGCCATTCTCGGGTTTCTCCTCCGGGCAGTGCGGTCTTTTCGTATAACTCCAGAGGGCGCCCCAAAGCCAGCACGCGCCTGTCGGTTCCAGAAAGCCCCTTGGCGATCTCATGCGGCCAGATGTCAAAAGGCGTCTTGCCCACAATCTCGACCGCGGACCTTCGGACACATCTTTCAAAGGCCCTGTTGACGTAGGCGTACCGCCCTTCAGCATCGCGCATGAAGGCGACCACGGGACTGTTGTTCATGAAGGCAGCAAAGCGTTCCTCGCTCTCCCGAAGGGCATCCTCCGCCCTTTTCTTTTCCGTGACGTCATGCTTGAAAGTAACGTAGCCGATGATGTTTCCGGCGCCGTTCCGGACGACGGCCGCGGAGAGCTCAACCTCTATCCATTTTCCGGAGCAGGTCCGGCACCTCGCCACGCCGCAGTAGCTTCCCCGGCGGAGGAGATCGCCCATGCTCCGCCCAAACTCGTCGCTTCCACCCTCCAGAAAGTAAGCGGGCGTTTTGCCAAGCAACTCTTCGTCCGGATAGCCCAGCAGATCCTTGTGGGCCGCATTTTGCGCAACGATGCACCCGTCCGCGTCCTGGATCACCACGCCTTCGTTCGCGCTGGCAAAGATCTGGCGGTAGAGCCTTAAGCGTGCCTCGGCATGTTTGCGGCCGTTGTCCTGCCCGACGAAAGAGACAGACTTCTCCTGCGATCTTTCCGCACCGGCAGCACTGGCTAAGCGTGGAATCCGGCGCCCATGGGACAGCGCGCCGGCTTCTCCGCTTTGAGTGGCCCTCAGGCTCTCCTGAGCATCAGCAAGCTGCGCGCGGAGGTCGT
>JAKASH010000542.1:2000-3469 GCA_021828225.1 Acidobacteriota bacterium
CGTGTTTCTTTTCCCATCTGGCTCGCCTGCACGCCCACACTGATTCCCGGCGCTCAACAGGCGCCGCATGTCTCCTTTGCCGTTGAAATGGCCAACCACTCGCAGGGCGGGAGGCGGGTGTTCCCGGACAAGCATCGCCACGGCGCGAATCTGAGCGCCCTGAGCCTTCTCCCGTTCCAGATAGATATCGACCACTCCCAAAAAGTACAGAGGCATCTTTCGCGCGGTGTTCCCACCTCGGGCAGGACGCCGCACCTCGCAAACCCCGGGTCCCTATGGCCCTCTACTCCATTTATCGGTCAGGGTCGCCCGGGCTTTAGTTGAGCCGGACGGGCCCTTCAGGATGGACAGCCGGGACTCGCCCGTTTAAACTCAATCGAAGATTCGAAAGGAGCCAACACGCTGATGAAACGCGTCGAGCGCAGCCGCAATTCTCTGAAGTACACCATCGATCACCGGCACTCGCCGGTCCTCGAGGTCGAGCCAGGTGAAGCCTTCATCCTAGAGACCGAAGACGCGCCTTCCGGTACATACCGCAAGCCGGAAGATGCCGCGCACCTGCTCGATGCCTGGTACCTGAAGCATTCGCCGTCCATGGCCAATCCAGTTACGGGACCGGTCTACGTTCGCGGCGCTGAGCCCGGAGACACGCTGGTGGTGGAGATCGAAAACCTGGAACTGGACGACCAGAGCGTCACCTACTGGCGCCCCGGGCACAAACCCTTGGGGGATTCCGCGCACTGGAAAGAACTCAGCACGCCGACGCTTGCGATCGGGCACCTTGAGCAGGGTGAAGTGGTTCTCAGCGAGGCCGTCACTTGGGAAGATGGCCAGGTTCGGCGGCATCCGCTGGGCCTGCGCCTTCCGCAATCTCCCTTCGTCGGCACGATTGCTGTTGCGCCGGAGCGCGAGGTAGCAACTCCGGGGCTGGGCCAGGGAAGCTGGGGAGGCAATATGGACGTTCGCGATATTCGTCCGAGGACGCGCACGCTGATCCCCTGCTACCACAAGGGGGCGCTACTTTACGTGGGCGACGTCCACGCCTGCCAGGGCGACACGGAGTTCTACGGAACCGCAATGGAAGCTCGAAGCGCCGTCACAATACGCTGCCGGGTGATCAAGGGAAGGAGCAGGCCGTTTGTGCGGCTCGAAAAAGAAGAGAGCCTTATCGCGCTGGCCTGCGCGCGGCCGCTCGAGGAGGCGGTCTGGCGAGCCAGCATCCAGTTGATGGAATGGCTGATCGAGGATTATGGCTGCTCAGAGCGCATGGCCTACCTGCTGCTCGGAGTCAACCCTGATTTTCGCGTGAATGTCTACCAGATGGCCCCGATCGCAAACCTGCAATACACCGCCGGTGCGGAAATCAGCAAGAGTTCGATCCCCGGCTTTCACTGAAAGAGGCGAAGGGCTCAGGAAAGCAGGCAAATGATTCCGACTGGCAGGCGGGGCAAACGGCACAATATGCAAAG
>JAKASH010000543.1 GCA_021828225.1 Acidobacteriota bacterium
GGCACGCCCGTGGCGTGCAAGGTCGCGGTCATCGCTCGATCCACGGAGCGGGCAGGAAGCCCGTACTGTTTCGCGATCTCCAAAAACGCAGGCAGAGCCGCGGGCAAGCGGTGAATATGATGATGGCTGTCAAGGTGGGTCGGCTCGATGCCTGCGCGCAGGAGCAACTCGATCTGGGCGCGCCATTCGCTGACAATCTCTTCCCTCCTCGGAGTTCGCACCTCTTTCCGACTGGACGGGAAGTTGCCGTCGGTTTGCACAAGCGAGCGAACGCGCTCAGGTGGAAGCACCGGCGTTCCGCTGGTCAGTTGCAGGTGCGCGCCGATGCGCCCGGCAATTTCAGGCGCCCAACGCCTCAATCGCTCCACCGCTCCTGGCACGCACACCATGGCCGTGGTGGCCGTCACGCCACCGGCGTGAATCGCCCTGACGATCCCGGAACAAACGCCCTCCGTCAGGCCAAAGTCATCCGCATTGATAATCAATCGAATCATAACAACTCTCGCAGTCCTCAAAGATTCCTTTGCCGGGCGGAATCAGAAAACCCGGAAGACACCGCCGAAAACCGCAGCGGATAAATCGAAACAGCGTTGAACCCGCCCACGTCTTCTTCCAATCCGTGCGTTATCCCTTACTGGAAAAGGCTTCGTCACGGAGTCATCAAGGGCGGTTCGGCGGCCGAACTCCATCTCTCTCCCCGGAAACGAATTACGCATGATCGCCGCAGAGGATGGAACCGCCGGGCGCTTAGCATGACTTTGTTAAGGTCGTCGGGTAGGGCGTCAGGGCACGGCTTCAGCCGTGCCGCGCTGAATTGATCGGCTATTATTGTTCAGCTCGACATTAAATCCTGAGTGCCATGAAACGGCGCGGCTAAAGCCATGCCCTGACGGTTCCGAGGATGGCTCAACATAGTCATCTTAGAAGGCAGATCCGCGCGGCCCATTCCGAAATAGCGAAACCCTGCCAGTTCAAGCGCCTGGCGGTCCAAAGCATTGCGCCCGTCCAGCAGCAGGGGGTCGCTCATCGCCGAAGCCATTGTTTTCCAGGGAAGAGCCTGGTACTGCGGCCATTCCGTCGCCAGGATCAGCGCATGCGCGCCTTCCACCAACGTTTCCACGGACTCGCAGAATTGAATGCCCGATCCCCGATTTCCCGGCCGGGCCACCGGATCATGGGCCCGGACTTCCGCACCGCACTGCAACAGCCGCCGCCCGATCTCCAGCGCCGGTGCGTCCCGGACGTCGTCGGTGTGGGGCTTGAACGCCAGGCCCAGCAATCCCACCACCTTCCCTTCCAACGAACCCAATTCCCGCCGAAGCTTCCCAATCACCCTCTCGGATTGCGAGTAATTGACGTCACGCGCGGCCCTTACAATCCGCATGTTGACACCGAGCTCCAGACCGGTATTGAGAAGGGCTGCTGTATCTTTGCCGAAGCAGGAACCGCCCCATCCCAGGCCCGCTTGCAGGAACCGGTGGCCGATTCGCCGGTCCGCACCAACCCCTTGAATAACCTGTGAAATATCCGCGTCCACACGCTCGCTCAACTCGGCGAGTTCGTTGGCGAAACTGATCTTCACGGCCAGGAAAGCGTTGGCCGCATACTTGATCATCTCCGCAGAAGCCAGGTCCGTGGTAATCACCGGAACGCTTCGAAAACCTTCGGGCCGCGGAAGGAATCCCGGGGCCTTAAAGGTCTGGTCGATAAGGGAACTGTAAAGCACTCTCAGCTTTTCGATTGCCGGAGCGCTGTTCGACCCGACCACGATACGATCCGGGTACAAGCTGTCGTGGATTGCCGAGCCTTGTCTAAGGAACTCGGGGTTGGAGGCCATGGCAAGCCTTGGCTCCAGGGTGCCGGGGTGGTTCCGATAAAAGGCGTCCCGCACGATTTTCTCCACCTTCCGGTTCGTACCGATGGGAACGGTGGATTTGATAACCACCACAGTAAAGTTCCCGCACAGGTGCTTGCCCGCCATCTCCGCCGCCGCGTGGACGTATTCCAGGTTTGCGCGGCCATCCTCCAGGCTGGGCGTGCCCACCGTGATGAAAATGACCTCCGCGTCATGCATCGCTAAAGCTGGCTCGCTTGTGAAGTTGAGATTAATCCGCGCCGAATCGAAAAGCTCCTCGAGGCCCGGTTCATAAATGGGAAGCGTTCCGTTCCGCAGTCCCGCAATCTTCCGCTTGTCAACGTCCAGGCATTGTACCTGATGCCCAAGATACGCCAGGCATACGCCGGTGCTAAGACCCACATAACCTGTCCCGACAATACATACTTTCATAATTTCACCTTCAGTTATTAAGTGATATTGATGCAGGCCCCAACTCAGGCGAGCCTGCTCTCACCCCCATCTCGGTTATAAGCATCCCGAATGCCAAACGGCCAGCGCTTCTTAACTTGAATGATCTATGGCATGACTGGAGTTCGCGAAAGGGCACGACCCTCAGTCGTGCCAGAAGACTGAAAAAAACGCGCCAATTCATGAATGATCCGAATTAAGTGGCCGGGAATTCACGCCCTGCACGGCGGGACCGTCCCGAAAGGTGAGGCCGTTGTAAACACCCTGGGTTCAATTGAGACCCAGAAGGAAGCACGAACAGTCGCCCCAGCTTGTCTTGAAGGGTTTCGGTGCCTGCAAGGGTTGCAACCACCCAAGGTTACCGGAAACGAGCTGAAGGCTGCGCGGACGGTGAAGCTAATCGTGGTCGGGATCGTTCGGACCTTCGATCGCTTCCTGACTTTCTTCTTCAAGCTCGTTCATCTCGGAGTCCCGGCGCTCGCTCATTTCGCTTTCGGAAGCATGAAGCGATTCGTCCCGGACTTGGCGCAGGAATTCCGCGCCGATCGTCGGGTCCGGAGGCGAAGTATCAGGGCGAATGTCGTAGGTAGGGACCGGTTGTTCGGGAGGCATCCCCATGCCGACGCGGGTGGAGTACCCCGGCTTCACCAGAACCGACTTGCCCCGAATGCCGGCGCCGGCAACTTCCACCAGGCCTTGATAGACATCCACTTCAGTGACATCGCGCCGGTTGACCAGGACGTCGAAGCGGGTTCCGCGCACGGCAACAACGGCGCTCGGTGTGCCGAGCTGGAAGGGCGGCGCGCCGCCGGTCCGTTTCCGGATGTAGGCGCGGACTCGGCCAAACAAAAGCTCAAAGTAATTCCAGTCGCCAAGACCGGGTTGCTTGAGGACGAGGCGCGTGTGAGGGCGCACGAGAATCTGGCTCTCGTCCTCGAGGGTCAGAACGAGCATGCCGTCTTGCGTATCGAGCAACGTGCCCACCGGGAGCTTCTGGCCGCGTGCCGGAGCGGAATGCAGTTTTCCCGGCAACTGCAGGCTGATCTTCCCCGTCCATTCGGAAACGATGGCGCCGGCAAAAGGAGCGGAGTTCACAGGCTCAGGCGCGGGCTTCTGGGCCGCCGCCGTAACCGCCCAGGCGAACCGCCGGGCGGCTGCGA
>JAKASH010000544.1 GCA_021828225.1 Acidobacteriota bacterium
AACTGGCGCATATGCCAGTCTTTCTGCCACATATTGAAGAAGCCTTCGCGGTAAGGGTGCTCTTTGATCAAGTCCTCGTTCAGTTCCACACCCAGGCCGGGTTTTTCCGGCGGATAGAAGTAGCCGTCGCGCGGCCGGGGCGTTCCGGGCACGGCATCTACCACCCAGGTTTCAGAGAAATCGTCGAAGCACTCCTGCACTTTGACGTTGGTGGTGCAGAAATCAAAGTGGACGCTGGCGGCGGTGCAGACGGGGCCATTCGAGTTGTGAGGAGCCATGACCATAGAACGGACGTCGGCCATTGCCGCAATTTTCTTCATCTCCAGCAGGCCGCCAGCGTGGATGGCGTCAGCCTGGATGATGTCCGGCGCGTTCGATTCGAATACTTCGCGAAAGCCGTAGCGCGTGAAATAGCGTTCGCCGGTGGCTACCGGAAGATTGACGTGTTCGGCGACTTTGATGAGCGAAGGGATGTCTTCGGGTGGGCAGGGCTCTTCGATCCAGCCGGGGTGGTAGGGCTCCAGCATCCGCGCGATCTCGATCGCCGTGGCCGCGCTGAAGCGCCCATGCATTTCGACGAAGATCTCAACGTCGGGCCCGACCGCTTCGCGAATCGCGGCAACCAGCTCAACCGACTTAACTTTTTCCGCGTACGAAATCTCGAGTTCACCGGGGCCGAAGGGATCCACCTTGAGAGCTTTGTAGCCTTTTTCCAGAACCACCTTGACCCGCCTGGCGAATTCTTCCGGCTTCCGTTCAGCCGTGTACCAGGCGTTGGCATAGGCCTTCACTTTCTCGTGGCATTGCCCGCCGAGGATTCTCCACACGGGCTGGCCGCACGCTTTACCGACGATATCCCAGCAGGCGATTTCAATTCCGCTCATCACAGTGGTGGCGATGGGTCCGTTGCGCCAGAACTCGTTGCGGTACATGCGAAGCCACAGGTCTTCAATGTTGAAGGGGTCGGAGCCGATGACGTGGCGGCGGACAGCTCCCTGGATGTATCCCAGGATGCCTTCTTCGCGATTGTGCAGCGTGCACTCGCCGATGCCGACCAGGCCTTCGTCGGTTTTGACCTTGAGAAAAATGAGGTTTCGCCAGGCGGCTCCGAGCACCAGCGGCTCAACAGCGGTGATCTTCATGGGGTATCCTTTCGTTGGATTGATTGTGAACGCGGCAGCGCCCTCAAACCGTCCCGCTGCACCAATTAGCAACCCAGAACTTTACCGCAAAGAGCATGAGGGGGGCAATAGAAACGACGATGGAGGGTTCGAGAAAAGTAAACTGTGGAATAGAAATTCGCTGAAGAGTAGACAACGGCAGAATTGTTGTGCCTGCCGGGCAGGCGGCGGGTTCGCCCGGCAGACACACCCCCCTCCCTGCACTGAGTGCAAGAAGCCAAACTTTTAGGAAAGAAGGGGGGAGCCTAGTTCCTGGAGCGCTTTTCCTCGCAGCTGAGGCAGTATTCAGCCCATGGGATAGCCTTAAGCCGGGGGGCTGAAATTTCTTCTCCGCAGGCTTGGCACTCGCCGTAGGTGCCGCCTGCGACGCGTTCAAGCGCGTAGTCGATTTGTCGGAGCATGCGGCTTCGAACGCTCGCAGCCGTCACGTTGACATCCTGTTCGACGCTTTGGACGGCAAATTCCATTTCGTCAGGTGATTGAACACTTGCCGAAAGAATTTCCGGACTGCTTTTGGCACCGGCCAGAAGCTCCTGCCGCTTCTTCAACAGGATCGCCCGGTAGGCGTTTTTTCGTGTTTTCAAAGTTGCTGGCATCGCACAACCTTCCTTATTCAGATCGTAACTTCCTCTTTCCGGAGATTCAGATGGTTTGGAAAGGACGAAGGTTGCACAGAATTTAGCATGGAGCAGAAAAAAAGGCAAGCCACTTGAATTTGTTACTGATTGAGAGAGCGAACTGCGGCCATAAGTGGTAGAATCTTAGGGAGTTGATCCCCTGAGGGGGCTGGATGCAGGAGGACTGGTTCTTGTCAAATCGCGACGAAATGCTGAGCACAATTCGCAATATATTGAAAACACAGGCGAAAGGAAATCCGGAGGCTTCGGGCTACCGCTTGCCGCCCACTCTGGAGAACGTTATGCCGACGATTCCTCCTGAGGAACTGGCCGATCGATTCGAAGCGGAACTGAAGGCCCTTGGTTGCAACGCCTACCGGGCGTCGGCAACTTCGGCGCTGGAGGGAATCCTGCGCTCCATTTTAGACCCGCTGCAGGCCCGCTCGGTGGTGCTTTCAAGAAACCCGATCCTTAACCAGTTGCAAATTGCGAGAATGCTCGATGGATGGGGTAAGCGAGTCGCTTTGTGGCCGGAAAGAGGAGCGGAGCAAACGGAGGCCAGTCCATTTCGTGACGAATGTTTTGCCGCCGAGGTTGGGATCACCGGCGCTGATTTTGCGCTGGCAGAAACCGGCAGCCTGGTCCTGACCAGCTTTACCGAAGGGAGCCAGCTAGCCTCTTTGGCGCCTCCGGTGCACATTGCACTTTACCGCCGAAGCCAGATCAGAGGCTCACTGGATGAAGTGCTGCAAAACCTGCCCATTTCCCGCGATCCTGAAAGGCCCAGCCCCGCCCGTTCCGTGGTGTTTGTCACAGGCACCAGCCGCACGGCTGACATCGAGCAAATCCTTGTCCGCGGCGTGCACGGCCCGAGGGATGTCCACGCCATCCTGGTCGAGGAAGCCTGCCTGGCAGGTTAATCTTTCCCTGCATACGGACCGTCTGAATTAGATATCGGGCCCAAGACGGGGCCACGAAATGCTTGAAAAAAGGATATTGTTGAAACTGTTACGTTATGGCACAATGAGACTGCGTTTGTCGCTCTTGTATCCCTTTCGAGTCGTACTCAAAGGCTGCGAGTAGAAGCTCGGAGTCGTTTGCGTGATTCAGCCCCGGAAGTGAAGTACAGAACTGACGGCGCCAACTATCAACAAGGAGTAGAAGTAAACGTGAGTAACAATCGTGAGCAAGGGACCGTTAAGTGGTTCAATGCCAGCAAGGGGTATGGTTTCATCCAGCGGCAAGGTGGTGAAGACGTCTTCGTCCACTTTTCTGCGATCCAGGGAGACGGCTATCGCAGCCTTCAGGAGGGTGCATCCGTCGAGTTTGAAGTCGTCAGGGGTCCAAAGGGACTCCAAGCGGCAAATGTGGTTCAATTGTAAGACCATCGAGGACCGGATAAACTCCGGTCCTCAGTCCTCTGTATCTTCCTTCAATAGTTTCCCCCTGAAGAACCTACGGTTAAGTCGGACTGCGATTTAATTGTGGCTACCCGTCACGGAGATCGCCGAGCCTAGGTTTGACTGCGGCTCTGCTGCGCACATGTGAGCGAACAGGCGGGGACTTGCCGCTAATTGATTATTTTTCAATACATCACTGGGAGTGCTAGAATCGCCGGGGAAGCATAAAGGGGTCTTAAGAGCGGTCACGGCACTA
>JAKASH010000545.1 GCA_021828225.1 Acidobacteriota bacterium
TGCAAAATCCGCCTCCGCAAGTGATTGATTCTACGGATGTGGATTTCGCCAATTGACCTGTCCAAAAAGGTGTGGGTTTGTGAACCCCTCGACGGTGCTGACAATGAGTCGGAAGGGAAACCGAAGCTGTGCCCGGCGTCGATATCGCTTCCCATTTGGCTCTCGGAAATGATCATGCAACTCGAGTGTTGCGTCGCACCGCAAAACGGCGTGTGCAGTTTGCCGGCTGATCTGGGGAGGGTGCTGGGTTCCCCGCCAAAGGCCGCCAATGCCCAATTCCATGCAAAGTCATACGCCGAATAATTTGCAAAGTGACACACAGGAGAATTGAAAACAGCCTCACTCTTGCTGTGATCCCCACACAGATCGCTCCGCGCGTGCCTCGCTTGCGATGAGTTCGTGGACGATATCACCTGGAAGTGCCGGGTGGTCCAGATAACCTGCTGCCCCGAGCGCCAACGCTTCACGGCGGAGATTTGCATCCGGTTTTCGAGTAATGACGAGAACTGGGGCATACTGGTGGGTCTCCCGGGCACGTTCCAGAACGCGGCGACTCTCGAATATCTCGCTCCCCTGATCCACAACTACAAATGCCACGACCGCCAGCCGAAGAATAGCCAAAGTTGCCTCGGGTGTGCTCGTGGTGAGAGGGGTGAGGCCCATCGATATGAACATCCCGCGATAGTATTCGAGAAAGCTCGGCTCACCGCTGAAGATCAGGACGTCACATCCCGCAGCATCCTCTTTAGGAATGGATGATGGTTGCGGTCTTTGGCTCACATACACCTCCGTATTTCCCGGCTTAGTTTGACAGCCACCAAGCAGGTAGCGGTCCGTTCGAGGACGAACCGGTCAGGCTGCGGCTCTCATCGCTCGCTCTTCCCTTCGGCGGCGAACATTTTCCGCAGCCGCTCGGACGACATGGGCTATTGGGTCAGCTTCAAAGGGGGGAAGGATGAAATCAAACGCGCCACAATCCAACGTCGAAAGATAAAGATCAATATCCTTATATCTCCCTACCACAATGACATTTGTAGGCACGGATGCCTTCTCGGCCAAATTCAAAACGTCAATCCAGGTTTCATTGAAAACTCTTTCGCCCGTGAAAATCAGTTCAGGATGAGTCTGGTCCAGCAGTTGTGAGGCTTCGTCACAGGTTCTGGCACTCCAAGCTTCTATATCCAGGTTTTTCAGGAGGGTTTTTAAATGGCTAAAGGATTCTTCCCCACCGGACACTAATAACGCGAAAAGCTTTTCCTGGGCCATAATTCTTTCTCCTTGGCCGAGAATCGGCACACTACCCCGTACACGCCGTGTACCCCTCACGGCGTAATAGCCAGGCCGGCCTGACTTTTTTTGCAAAGTACGTCTAATCTATATGGTTGAGTACGTGTTTTCAATCCGAACTACTACGTACTTCAGTACTGGGTATATGTACGTACGTTTGCAATCGAAAAGCTGTTATGTGCAAGCTCATCGATTGTCCCCGGCCGGCGGATCGCATGTGTTTACTCAAGCGGCGTCTGCCACTACATGTTGTGCGAGGCTCCATGCCAAGACTGAGGGGCGGGATAGCAACGACGAGAAGGTTTGCGCGAGTCCAGCGGTTGCTACACGAGGCCGAATTTGCCAGGGCGCTTTCTACAGTTCCACAAGGTGATTTCGAACGGCAAAAAGCACCAGCTCACTCAACGTCTGGATTTTGAGCCGGCTCATAATCTGGTAGCGATGCGTCTCGGCGGTTCGGGTGCTGATGCCCAGAGTGCTTGCTACCTCCTTATTGGTCTTGCCTTGAGCGAGTAGCTGCAGGACTTGGAGTTGGCGGGGTGTCAGGGCGACGGGATCCCGGGTGCGAAGACGACCGCGCCCCACGCCCTGGATAAAGTCCCCCACGACAGCCTGGGATATGGAGGGGCTAAAGAACGCCCGATGCGCACAGATAGCTTCCACCGCTTCAATCAGCCGTTCATCCAGGTCAGACTTTAGAACATACCCGTGCGCTCCTGCCTCCATAGCTCCGCGGAACATCGGGCCGGAGTCGTGCATTGTGAGGGTGAGAATACCAACTTCAGGAGCGATCGCGTGGATTTGCCGGATCGCTTCAAGGCCGTTCATTTCAGGCATTGAAATGTCCATGATGACAATGTCCGGATTCAACCGCTTGACCTGCTCCACAGCCTCGGCACCCGTGGCGGCCTCGCCGCAGACCTTCCATCCTTTGCGAGTTTCGAGCAGCGCGCGAACGCCGCGACGTACTACGGAGTGGTCATCCGCAACCACGATCCGGATCTTTTTCATCGTTGCTGTCTCCGGTATGGCTAACGAGCTACTAACCTGCCAGGGTCGGCCTCCCGATGGCTGCTGGTCGGAAGACAACTTTTTAGCGACGCCACGCCTTGTGCGGAGTAAGGCGCGATTTCGTTACCAGCGCAACCATGCCCATTGTCACTGTGCCCCTGTCAATATCATGCCGAGTCTTGAGGCTTACTCTGGAGCGGCGATAGCCGTAACAGAGCTCTGACTGTCGTCCCTTCCTTACCGCTCTTGATTTCCAGGCGGCCACCAAGTTCTTTCATGCGCTCCCGCATCCCGGCGATTCCCATGCCTTCCTTATCCGTGGTGAATCCCTTTCCGAAATCCCGTACTTCCACAAATAGCTCCCCAGCGGTCTCGTCGATGCGGATCAGAGCGGTGGGGCTGCCGGAATGGCGCTGAATGTTCGTCAGACATTCCTGGATGATGCGAAACAGCGCAATCTCGGTTTCTTCGGGCAGACGCCCCAGCGAATCCGTGATGTCTGTTTCCACATTCACTCCGGAGCGCCTGGAAAAGTCTTCCGCGTACCACTGGACCGCGGCAGCCAGACCCAAATCATCGATAATGAGCGGATGCTGGAGGTAAGATACCGTGCGTATCTCATTGGCGCACTCCTGCACCAGTGTTCGACATTCCGACAGGCCTTTGCGTACCTTCTCTTCAAGCCCCTGTGTGCGTTCCAGCGCCGCCATGCTGGCGGATAACCCTGCCAGCCTGGAGCCCACCTGATCGTGCAACTCGCGCGAAAGGCTCCTGCGCTTGTCGTCCTCCGATTTCATGAGATGGCTTGAGAGGTTGAGTAACTGCTTTTCCGCGTGAACCCGGCGCGTGATATCGACGACGATTCCTGCTGCGCCTTTTTCCGTTTCGGACTCAGTCCCTCGATCCGCTATCAGGCTAACACTTGCCAGGATCCACACGGGTGTTCCATCCCTTTGCTTCAGGCTGACTTCAACATTGTACAGGCTCTTTTCCTCGAGCAAACGCTTGTAAAGCGACCTGCGGTCTTTTGGTTTTATGTGGATGTCCCAATTTTCTGTTTTCAAGGCTTCTTCGCGTGAGGAATAACCCAGGAGGAGGGCGAAAGCATCATTGCAATCAATGACTCGGCCGCTTCGGGCGTAAAAGACCCCGGCCA
>JAKASH010000546.1 GCA_021828225.1 Acidobacteriota bacterium
CGAAGAGACTTCGATTTGCCCAGCAGAAAATCATCCCCCTTTCCCAAAATTCACCCCATCCATACCCGGAACGAGACCGAAACTGAGGGATTACATCCTCCATAAGTATTTTCTTGCCATGCCGGGGTTTTTGCGGTACAGTTTCTGAATAATGGTTAGTGCGAATTTTGCCAACGCGTTTAGCTTTAGCTACTGGTATTGGGGCTATTTTGCCTTGATGCGATAAAGTGGCGTTGGCCTGACCAGGACAAACAAGTTTTCAAAAAGCCAGCCCACTCAAAGCCGAGTGGGCTTTTTTATTGGGCGAGGAGACATAAACCATGATCATATCCATGCGGCCGCATGCCACCAGGGAAGAGATTGAGTACGTTTGCGAGCGGATTCGTGAGTTCGGGTACAAGGTGCATTCCATCGAAGGCGAAGAAAGGGTGGTGATTGGTGTGATTGGCGTAGGCGACGTAACGGCGTGTCTGGAATCGCTGGAGGCCACTCCCGGCGTCGAGCGGGCGATGCGGATCTCGGCTCCCTACAAGTTCGTCAGCAAGGAGTTCAAGCAGGAGCGCTCGCGGATTCGCGTGAATGGCACGGAGATTGGCGGCGACGAGTTTGTGGTGATGGCCGGACCCTGCTCGGTGGAGAATGAGAAGCAGATCATTGAGACGGCCGAGGGCGTCGCGGCTGCGGGAGCCAAACTGTTGCGGGGCGGCGCTTTCAAACCGCGCACCTCGCCCTATGACTTTCAGGGGCTGGAGCTGGAAGGGCTCAAGCTGCTGGCCAAGGCGCGCGAAGCAACCGGACTGGCCATTGTGACGGAAGTGATGAGTGACGGCGACGTGGGCCGCGTGGCGGAGTACGCCGACGTGATGCAGGTGGGCGCGCGCAACATGCAGAACTTCGCCCTGCTCAAGGCGCTCGGCAAATGCCAGAGGCCCGTGCTGCTGAAGCGCGGCATGAGTTCAACCATCAAGGAACTGTTGATGTCCGCCGAATACATTACGGCGCACGGCAATCCCAACGTCATCCTCTGCGAGCGCGGCATTCGAACCTTCGAGACCGCGACCCGCAACACCTGCGACATCACGGCGGTGGCCGTCCTGAACGAACTGACCCACCTGCCGGTGATTCTCGATCCCAGCCATGCCACCGGCAAGCGAAGTCTGGTGCCTGCGCTGGCCCGGGCCGGCGTTGCGATTGGAGCCGACGGCCTGATCGTCGAGGTCCATCCGCGGCCGGAAAAGGCCATGAGCGATGGCGCTCAGTCGCTGCGGATCGAGCAGTTCCACACCCTGATGCGCGACCTCGAACCTTACATCCAGCTCTGGAAGGAGAGCCGCGTTTCGGAGACCGCCGCGGCGGTTTAGCCGAAAAAAAACAGCCAGAACCGCCCCGCGAACATGGTAAAATGGGTGCAGTGCTTTCAGACGACAACAGGGAGTAGCTTGTTTTCTCGGTGCCTCTAGCTCCACAGCTACACTTGAAGCACAGCGGAGAATTGGCGCGGAAACAGATGTGGCGAAGGGTGCTGGCGGAACCACTGAAGCGGGCTTCGAAGTTTGGTGCAGTTTACCTGCTGTACGTCTCCATCATCTGGCTTTTCGATTACGTTTATTTCCCCTGGCTCACCATAAAGTTTCGATATCTCGTATTCTTCCCTCTGTTTCCATCCATCTTTGTGGCCTCCTGGGGAGGGTACTACCTCTACCAATACTTCCAGCAGGATGTTTTTCTCACGGACAAGGTTAACGACTGGCTCGAACGGCCGGGAACCGGCGGCCGGCGGGCAAAGCTCAGGTCCCTCATCCTCAATAAGCCTGCGTACGTGTTTGCGGTCGTCGCCACCTGGTGGAGTCCGCTCCATGCCTACATCTTCTTCAGGAAAAATCAAGACTTCAGGTTGTCGTCCTTTCTGAAAGCACTCGCAATCGGCTCCCTATGCTGCGCTCTTTTCTGGGGAGTGATCGGAGACTCGTTTATTTTCTCGTACAGCTTAGTGAAAGCAATCCTACGGTAGTCCTTCGTAGGGCAATTGAGGTGAACCCATGAACGTCTTTCTTACGGGATCGACGGGCTTCCTGGGGGGCGAACTGGCCGTTCTCCTTTCCAAGAGGCCACAAATCCGGCGGCTTTATTGTCTGATTCGGGCCAATGATGCCCAAAAGGCCTGGAGCCGTTTGCAGCAGGTCTTTCAATTCCACGGCGACGCTTTCGACAGCACCCGGATCATTCCGGTTGTCGGGGATCTTGGAGACGCATCCCTGGCGGAGAAGCTCTGCCGCCTCAAAGACCTCGGCGAGGTTGATACGGTGATTCACGCCGCGGCCGACACTTCCTTCGCTCCGGCTTCTACTGAAAGTGTCGAGAAGGTGAACATTGCCGGGACGCGGCAGATCCTCAACTGGGCGCAGTCCCTGCCGAAGCTGGAGACATTCCTTTACGTCGGAACGGCCAGCATCTGCGGAACCGGCTTGACGCAATGCAACATTCAGGAAGATCAGTCGCCCAACTCCGGCGCCGCTCACCTGGTTCGATACTGCTACACGAAGATGGTCGGGGAAATGACCGTCACCACCGCGATCCCCCGGGAGAAGCTGCTGGTGGTCCGCCCGTCCATCATCATGGGAGATACGCGCGACTGGACGCCCCGCTCGTACGTCATCCTCTGGGCGCTGGCCGCGGTCAACGCGATTCGCCTGATTCCGTCGAACCCGGAAGCGCATCTGGACATCATCCCCGTTGATTACACCGCCTGCGCGATCGTGCAACTGCTCTTTGCCCGGCGCAAGTGGACGACTTATCACATTTCGGCGGGCAAGAACTCTGCATCCACGCTGGAAGCCATCCTGCGCGCAGCCGATGATCCTTCGGACAGCCGTCCCCCGTTCAAATTTGTCCGGCACGAACTGCTGCAGCAGATGAAAAAATGGCCGAAGAAGCTTTTGCCTCAAAGCGAGCTTCATCAACCCGAGTTTGGCGAGTATTTGGCCTACTGGAATTCAGCTTTCAACGGCAACGGCGATCTGCGGCTGCTCCTGACGGCCATGGGGCCTTACTTCCGCTTCATGGACCTGGACCAGACTTTCGACAACTCCCGGCTGCTGGCGGACACTGACATCGGGAACCCACCGCCGGCTCACGAGTACGTGAAAAAGACCACCCGGCACTTGAACAAGATCGACCTTACCGAGGGCGCGCTCGATCCGTAGCCCGGATTGCTTCTGAACCGGCGAGCGCGGAACGCGAAAGGTCGCGAGTTCACTCTTGCCATGGATTCGCACAGCAACATTTGGCTTTAGCCGCCGAGCCCACACTGGGGCAGGTTTGAAACCTGCCCCTACAAGAATTCCTCACGTTTTGTTTTTCAGTCTTCGTAGAGACGTTCCACAGGAACGCCTCCTTCTTGGCGGTGGCTCGCCACGAGGCGCCCCGGCGGGTCCTCTCTACAGC
>JAKASH010000547.1 GCA_021828225.1 Acidobacteriota bacterium
CGTTCTATGTTTCGACGCTGGCCGTGATCGCAGCCTCACTCGAAAAGATTGCGCTGGAGGTTCGCGGGCTTCAGCGTACCGAGGTCCGCGAAGCAGAAGAATATTTTTCCGCCAAGCAAAAGGGTTCATCGGCCATGCCGCACAAGCGCAATCCGGTGACCGCCGAACAGATCTGCGGCCTGGCGCGCGTGGTTCGGGCTAACGCCCAGGCGGCGCTTGAAAACGTCGCGCTCTGGCACGAGCGCGACATTTCCCATTCATCCGTTGAACGCGTCATCCTGCCCGATTCAACCATCCTGGTCGATTACCTGCTCAACAAGACTGCGAATCTGGTCGAGAAGATGTTCGTCTATCCCGAGCGCATGCAGGAAAACCTCGACCTGCTCAAGGGCCTGATCTTTTCGGGACAACTGCTGCTGGACCTGACCGAAAAAGGCGTGGCGCGCGAGGAAGCCTATCGCTGGGTGCAGCGCAACGCCATGCAGGTCTGGACAACCCGCGAGGATTTCAAGTCGCTCGTCCAGCGCGATCCCGACATCAGCAGCCGCTTGTCAGCTAAAGAAATCGCCGCCGTCTTCAACGCCAAACGATACCTGAAACACGTGGATGCCATCTTCCGACAAGTGTTCGGACCTGCTAACGCGAATGAGAATCGAAGGGGAGACAGGCAGAGATGAATTGCTGGGTGTGTCGAGGGAAGCCTCAAACCAACGAGTGGGACAAAATGCTACAGTAAGGGTTGACTACACACAAGTAGGCAAGAGGTGCGGGCGTCCTAATGGGGAAGCGACTTCTTCGTGCCGAAGCACGCACCGCGCGGCGGGACTTTCATCGCCCAATGCCCCGCTCTTCGGTCCAGGCTTACCCGCACCCGATTCAATCATAGCCCTACAAGGCGAAAATGCAAGTGCTGTGACGGCGTTCGCCGGACAAGGATCTGCTGTGTTGCCCGTGGGGCCCGGCCCGCTTGGATACTCACAACAACTCCCAAGACAGATTGGATCATAAAGCCATCGGCTAAGACGTGCTATTACAGCTTTTTGGCTGGAATGTAGAAAGCAATACATTCAATTAGGCTAACTGCCAATTTCCCTGCCCGAATCGAGCCGAAAATATCCATAGACAGATTCCGGACTCCGCCAGCGAATTTACTCTTTGATGGCAATATCGAGAGTATAATCACCTTAAGGAGGACAGCCATGAGAACCCATAAGAGTCTCCCTCTTGCTCTGACTGTCATGATGGTTGCAGCGTCCGTCGCCGGTTTGGCTTCTGAAAATAAGAAGAAAGACGTTGACGCCATTGGGAATCGCAGAGTTGCCCATCGCAGCATCATCTCAGAACAGAAAGAAATCGCCGTCGGCAAGCAATACGCTACGGAAATTGACCGTTCAGCCCGCATCGTCAAAGACCCGGTCATCAACGAGTACGTCAACCGGGTTGCCCAGAACGTGGCGCGGAATTCCGACCTGAAGATCCCGCTCACGGTGAAGATTATCGACTCTCCGGACATCAACGCCTTTGCGCTGCCGGGCGGATTTCTCTATGTGAATACGGGGCTTCTGCAGGCGGCCAACGAGGAAGACCAACTCGCCGGCGTGATTGCTCATGAGATTGCTCATGTTGCGGCGCGGCATTGGGCAAGCCAGATGACCAAGGCAACCATCCTCCAGTACGCGATGATCCCGCTGATGCTCACTCCCATGTCGATGGGCGTCTACTACGGGGTTATGGAAGCGTACATGAATGGCATTCCGCTGGCCTTCTTGAAATTCAGCCGCGACGATGAGGCCGAAGCCGATTACCTGGGAATTCAGTATATGTACAAGGCAGGCTATGATCCCAATGCCTATGTTGCCTTCTTTGGGAAAATCGTCCAGGAACAGCGGCGCAGTCCAGGTTCTGTTCCTTCCATTTTTGCCGATCATCCACCCACCCCGGCGCGAATCATCAAGGCCGAACAGGAAATCCAGAACGTCCTGCCCAAACGCAGCGAATATCTGGTCAGCACATCAGAATTCAACGATATGAAAACGCGTCTTGAGAGCGTGATGTCGCTGCGAAAAAAGATGGACAAATCTGAAAACGGACCTACGCTACAGAAGCGGCAGCCTAAAACGACAACATCTCCAACCACACAGCCAAGCGGCCAACAAAATCCCGAAGATGATAAACCGCCGGTCCTGAAGCGCCGAGACTGAATGTGGCCTGGAGTTTGAATTATCGACTTATCCTGCGGCGCGGGAGGGGGATTTCCTCAACGTGATTATTTGCCCCCGGGTACCAGTCCGCTTGTGCAAGATTGCACGCACGATGCTGGCGGAAGTCCGGAGTCAGATCTTAATCCTGGCAGTGAAACTGAAGTCGGGAGGCGCAACAGGCGGGAGCTAACTATGCTGCGTAAGCGGGGCAACGCCGTGCTTTCGAAGCTCGTCCGCGTAATACTTCCGATAGAGAATTTCCCATTCGCCACCGCCTTCCGGGATGGTTCGCTTGTGCGTTGCAATGCGCTGGCGGACGGTCTCCTCGATCTTCTCTTCTTCATGCAGAAGGTCCGTCAAGATTCGCACAACTCCCTGCCGAATGGTGTTGGGCTCTTCAAAGATTTCTACTTCGTCCAGAGCCTCAATCGCGGACGTGATGCGGTGGGAAAGCTGGATGATTTTTTCGTGGGAAAGTCTCATGGGATCATGGGAGAAACATCAGTTTAAAGAACTATCTTTCGTTCCCGGATAATCTGCTTCTTAATCGCCTTAAACGCGTCTTCATACGTGGCGCCAAACTGCCTCATCTGGTCGCTGTGCTCTTCCAGAATCCTGCGAGCCTCGTCGTTGATGCGATCTTCGACAGTCAGCTCATCAAGCACCACCTGCAGGATAACCTCATTCACATATTCCGGCTGCTCAAACGTGATCAGACCTTCCTCCGTAAGGCGCTTCATCAGCTCCTTGCTCATATACGCAACATATTCACGTTGTAATTGCATTATAAAGTCACAGCGACAGTTGACCGTCCTGAATTTGATAGTGTATAGTTTTTGAGTTGGGAGTGTCAAGGCAGGCGCGCTGTCGGCATGTGCGAAGCGGGCTGCGTGGCTGAAAGGGCGGTTAGCTCAGTTGGTCAGAGCGTCTGCCTTACAAGCAGAAGGTCATCCGTTCGAGCCGGATACCGCCCACCAGTGTTTCCAACCACTTACAAGAATCTTCCAAAAAACGTAGGGCCACATTGGGCGATAATCTTTGACGGCAGAAGGTCTTCCATTCCAACCTAATCCTATCAGACTTTGTTCCCAACGATTTGCAGGCTTTCACGGAAAACCTCCGGGCCACAGTCTCAATCCACCTTCTGCCATAACCGCTTGGTGTAGTTGGCCATGGCTTCTTTCTTGCCCTCGGCGAAGGCGTGTCCGTAGGGTACCCGTCCGGTGAACCCACCTTCCGCGGT
>JAKASH010000548.1 GCA_021828225.1 Acidobacteriota bacterium
GACGCAGACCCACGGTTGGGTTGCGGCTCTGTCCTGCTGTGCTGCCTTCTGACCCCGGAATTCTGATTGTGTTTTTAATGCCCTCATGTTAAAGTACTTACTGCGTGTATATTAAAATCTGGTGTTGCGTTTGAAAAAGCCGATGACATATGTGGCAGGAGCCTGTTGTACGTAGTGGCGGGCTTTAGGCCCGGCATGCCACCCTGAAGAATGGCGCTACAAGTAGGGGTATTTCCCCAAACGGAACACGAGCCTGGTTGTCGATTGGAGGTTTGTCCTGGGCGAGGAAGGTTGGGGCAGCATTTTGTAAAGAGTGCCGGAATGCACGAATCCATTTCTCTTCTTTTTGCATCATATATACTGAGCAACAAGCCCGAGGGGGCTTGGGCTAATTTTGGAACAGGGTACTGACCTTCTGCTTCATCGTATTCCACCCCTATAGAGCGCATTACAGACAGCCCGGGGCCGAAGTCCTGCCCGGAGCGGGATTGAGGTTCCAATGCCTGTGGGGGCGGGTTGTTACCCTGAGAGGAAAAGATTATGTTGGATGTTAAGTTAAATTTCCGTGATCCGAGGCACGCGGATGAACTGGACGACGACGAGCGTGACCTGGTTTCGGAGGAGAGTCCTGATTTGTCGCTGCACGAGGACGACAAGTGGGAAGGTTTCGACGAAGAACCGGAAATTGACTTGAGCCCGGGACCGCTTGAGGGGTCCATCGACCCGGTGCGCACCTATCTGCGTGACATGGGGAAGGTCCCTCTGTTGAAGCGCGAAGGCGAGGTTCGAGTCGCCCAGCGCATCGAGCGGGGACAGATGCTGGTCCGGCGCGCCATGTCGCGTTCGCCGCTGGTTCTGAAGGACCTTCTGGCCACGGCTAAGGCTCTCCGTGCGAACGAACGCTCGATCAAGGAAGTTGTAAATTTCGATGTCACAGAGCTGGCCGACGAAAAACTGATCGCCGCGAAAGCTCGGGAAACCTTGGAGACGCTTGACGAGCTTGCCAATCTCTACCGGCTGGCGCATCGACAGGCTACCGCCCTGGCGCGCACGCCAAAATCCAGCAAGCGCGCTTATCTGCATGCGAGGTATCGCCTGGCCCGGACGCGCGTCCGGATGTCGAAGCTGATCCGAAGCGTCGACCTGACCGCGGCGGAGATCGGACGCCTGACGGACGAAATCGGGCGCGAGTACCACCGTATGCAGGAACTGAGGCAACATGTGGAGGCTCTCGAGGCGCAGGCTAGGGCCAGGGGGCGAACGCCTGCCCGTGTGCGGGCTGATTTGAAATTGCGGCAACAGCAGTTGAAGGCCTTCGAGTCGAATGCCGGCGTCAGCGCGCTCGATATGAAACGCACCTGGGAGAAGATCCAGATAGGACAGGCCCAGGCCGAGCAGGCCAAGAAGGAGCTGATTGAGGCGAACCTGCGGCTGGTGGTTTCAATCGCCAAAAAGTACATCAAGCGGGGGCTGCATCTGCTGGACCTGATCCAGGAAGGGAACCTCGGGCTGATGAAGGCGGTCGAGAAGTTCGACTGGCACCGCGGATACAAGTTCTCCACCTACGCTACCTGGTGGATCCGGCAGGCCATCACGCGGGGCATTGCGGACAAGGCTCGCACCATCCGCGTTCCCGTGCATGCCAACGACACGCTCAACAAGCTGGCCCGCGCCCGAGGCGAATTGACCCGGGATCTGGGCCGGGATCCGACCGTCGGCGAGACCGCCAAGCGGGCGGGAATCTCAGTGGCCAAGGCCCGCCAGGCCATGAAGATAGCCCAGGAACCGTTGTCGCTGCACACTCCGATCGGGGATGACGGCGAATCGCAACTGAGCGACTTTCTGGAAGACAAGCACACGCCTTCTCCGTCCGATTCCGCTATCGGCGTCAACCTCAAGGAACAGACGGCTTCCATGCTGAAGACGCTGACACCGCGCGAGGAGCAGGTCTTGAAATTGCGCTTTGGCTTGGACGACGACAACGCGCGGACGCTGGAGGAAGTCGGCAACTGCCTCTCGCTTACCCGCGAGCGCATCCGCCAGATCGAAGGCAAAGCGCTGCGCAGCCTGCGCGCTCCCTGGCGCGCCGGGCGGCTCCGTTCATTCCTGTCTGAAAACTAACACTCAGTAGGTCGAGTTTCTGTAGGGGCAGGTTTCAAACCTGCCCCTGCCTCGATCCGCCCTTCAGCGGCTAAAGCCGCTCTTGACGGCGGAGGCCATTATGGCATGGCTGAAGCCATGCCCCCCTAACCTGCTTGCGTCTGACCGCGATACTTTGGCTGGGCTGCCCGTTGCGATGCCCTGTGTGGCGCAGGTTATTGTGGAGGCAGGTTTAAAACCTTCCCCTTCTCCGGTTCGCCCTTCAGCAGCTAAAGCCGCTCTTGACGGCGGAGGCCATTATGGTATGGCTGAAGCCATGCCTTCCTAACCTGTGGCGGGGTGACGAAATACCGTCTTCCTGGCGGAATGTTGCCATTTTTACATCGTCACTTTCCTTATACTAAGTTCCTATTGAACAAGTTAAAGGATTTACACCTCTGGCCGTTTGGACTCCGGATTGCCCCAGTGGGAATTATCTGACCCATAGAAGGAGAAGTCCCCTATGAAACAGGGAAGCAGTGTCTTACTTGTGTCTGCTGGGGGAGGGACTCATGCAGCACTGAGGAATGTGCTGAAGGACACAGGAGTCGATGTTCACTTTGCCGGAAGTTGTGCTGAGGCGCAGAAGATCCTGAACGATCTTAAGATTCCTGCTGTGCTGTTCGCTGATACGGACCTGCCGGACGGGACGTGGATGGACGTTCTAGCCTTAGCCAAGCGGGCTCACCAGCGCGTGCCGGTTGTTGTAGTTTCCCGCGTGGTTGACGTCAACCTTTACATCACTACACTTGAGAGTGGGGCCTCCGACTTTATTGTTCCCCCTTTCTATCGCCAGGATATCTCACACGTGCTTCAGTGCGCGGCCAGGACCGGCAAGGCAGGCGAGGATTTTTGCATGCCAGGAGTGGCGGCCGCCTGAAGCGGTTTTCTTAGCTTCCACGATGCTGAAAATTCTTCCAACGGTTTCCAGTCTCTGGCTGAGGGTGTCCAGTATGAGCCCTCAGCCAGCTTCCTGCCGGGATTAGGACGGTGGCTTTAAGAATCGAAGCGAGGAAGAGAGTTTTTAAGGCGGGCAGGCAGTGGCGCGGGTTTTGTGCCGAGGGTTTTTCACCCACGAACCCACGGCATTGAAAACATGCCGGGGCTACAAGCCCGGGCCGGGAGAGGCGGAATTGGAATTCGAGATGGCCGGGAATAAAGCAATTCGTCAGGTAATAATTTCGTCTGCCCCCGAACCTATTCGTCAATCTGAGTTCGTCGAGGGAACTTTTGCGTGGCACCAGGTTGGGAGCGTTCTGAAATGGCTGGAAGCGCAAGATCCAGCGTTC
>JAKASH010000549.1 GCA_021828225.1 Acidobacteriota bacterium
TCCGAGGACGACTTGGAGTCTTTCCAATGCGTTCACGAGCGCCTTCAAAGAACTCGATCCCATCCCGCAATTCAAGGCAACGGCTAAACTCGGGCCATTCCTCGAGCTAGCAACCGCTGGCTTGAACTGATCAATTCCGGACCGAAGATCCGGTGGAGGCAGATCACATTGAGATGGCGTAGGAGGCAGGCCAATCGGCTGCCTCCAAGCGCCCTTTCAAGCGCCTGGCGCCTGGAGGCCCGAAGCGCCCTGCCGACATGGATGGGTCACAGACGCCTTACAAAAGCTGTACCGGAGTGCTGAACGTATATTCGGATTACTCGTTCCGCAGCGCTGTCACCGGATCGACCCGCATGGCTCCGCAAGCAGGAATGATAGCAGCTACCAGTGCAGCCAGCCCGAGAAGAAGCGCCGCCCCTGAGATCATCATTGGATCCCATGGCCTCAGCCCGAAAAGTTGGCTGGCGATTAGATGGCCCGCGCCAATCGCTGCCGGAATCCCCAGTGCAAGTCCGATGCCCACCTGTCCGAAGGCTCCGTGAAGCACCATGAGGAGTATAGAGCGGCGGTCCGCGCCCAAAGCTACCCGCACGCCGATCTCGTTCATCCTCTGTTGCACGTCATACGTTGTTACGCCGTAAAGGCCCACCGCAGCCAGGGCGAGCCCGACCACCCCGAAGAGCCAAGTCAGGATAGCAATCATGTTCTGCTGAGCAAAATCGGCGTGAACAACGTCGGAGTATGGCTGAACCCCGTTCATTACGAGGTTCGGATCCTCCCGCGCCAGCGCCTTCCTCACCTGCGCTTCGAGGCTGGGCGGATTTCCCGGCGCCCAGATCACAACGTTGTAGAGGTAGTGCGACCAGACCTCGCGCTCTTCCGACTCCGGACCATCAAAACGCGTGCTTTGCGCTTCCGGGAGGAAGCAGATGGGCTCGATACCATCCCCGAAGTCGACATTCGAGGCAACTCCGATGATCTCGAACATTCCCGCGTTCTTCCCCGGAGTGGGACCGAAGTGGTGCCCGATGGGGTTTTCCTTGCCAAAGAACGTCCTCGCAAACGCCTCGTTGACAACAGCCACCGGGCGCGTGTTGGCGTTGTCCTCGTCCGTAATAGGCCGTCCCATTACGATCTTGTCCCCCAACGCCCCAAAGAATCCCGGCGTCACACGACTCAAACCAGTTGAACCCTCGTCTGCGGCTTTGCCTTTCACTCGAACGTCATGCGGCCACACCCAACCGTTCAACGGCGCCTCGAGTACGGAGCCGACCGCACGCACGCCGGGGATGGCGCGTAGATGCTCTTCGATGTCGCGAAAGAGCGGCACGAGTTGCTCCTGCTTGTAGCCAGAAGCCTTTGGATCGATGGAGACCAAGTACCGGCCGCTCGCGTCGAAGCCGAAGTTTTGGTGCTCAAGGTTGCGCAGGCTCTGGCCGAGCATCGCCGCCGCGCTCAGCAGTACGAGCGATACGGCCACCTGCGCGATCACCAGCGCCTTCTGGGTCCCGTGGCCATTGCCGGCCACTGGGCCCCTGGCTCCGCGCAGTGCTTCGATGGGCTTGGTTTGCGATGCAATCCACGCCGGTGCGGTGCCGAAGGCCAGTCCGGTGGCCACCGAAACCCCCAGCGCAAAGAGCAACACGGGTGCGGACGGTGCTGGGCTGACGGGGACCCAACCAGCCCTTCCGCTGACCTCGAGATGGAGGATGAGGCTGGCAGCCGCATAAGCAACAGCGATACCCGCGAAGGCGCCAAGCACGCTCAGGACGAGACTCTCCGCAAGCGCTTTGCGGACCAGTCGCGCACGCGACGCGCCGAGGGCAACGCGGAGTGCCGTCTGGTGCCGCTCTTTCAGACCACGCGCCATGAGCAGATTGGCAACGTTGGCGCAAGCCAGCGCCGGAACGCAAGCAGCGGCCATCAGAAGCAGCCACAGGGTCTGGCTGTAGTTTTCGCGCATGAGGGAGACGCCCGCGCCGCCCGGTGTCAGGTGCAGGGTTTGTTCTTGCCAGAGAGCCTTTTCCCGCGACGTCATATTCGGGACGCGCTCAGCCAGCCACTGGTGCAGCTCCACTTGGAGCTGTGTCTGCATGGTCTGTGGGTTCGTGCCGGGACGGACCCGCCCAATCAGATCGAGCCACGCCAAACGGGGATTTCTCAGGCGCGAGGTTGTGCCAGCCATCAGAGGCTCAGTCCTCAGCGGCATCCAGAAATCGGGCATATCCGAGGTGGCGATTTTCGCTCCAAGGAAGCCTGAAGGCGTGACGCCGATAACCGTGAAGGGATGGCCGTTGAGGTAGTACGTCGCTCCGACCACCGACCGAGCGGATCGGAACTGCGTTTGCCAGGCATGGAAACTCATCACCGCGACCGGCGGCGAACCTTCGCGATCATCGGTACTTGTAAGCAGCCGCCCGCGCCAAGGTGAGATACCGAGCGCCTTGAAGAAGTTGCCGGAGACGTACTCGCCGTTCGCCGCTTGCGCAGCGGCTGGCGAACCGGCACGCCGGACGGCCAGCTCCGCGTTGTTTTCGCCGATCTGGAATGCGGTGAGGTCCTCGAATGCTGGTGTATTGGCACGGAAGTACTTGTATGCCGACCATGAAAAGAAACTCCTCATCTTTTTCCTGCGCGTACCCATCCGAGTAGCAGCAGTCAACAGCTTTGCCGATGCGCCAGAGTTGGTTGGGCCTCACAACCGGCAGCGACCTGAGCATAACCTGCTGTACCAGCGTGAACACCGCCGTGGTCCCCCCGATGCCCAACGCAAGCGTGAGGATCGCAACCACGGTAAAGCCCCGGGACTTGCGGAGCTTGCGGAGGCCGTACCGGACGTCGGTCAGACAATCTTCAAGAAGAGGCCAACTCCAAACTGCGCGCACGTCTTCCTTGATCCGCAGCTCGTTGCCAAATGCGCGGCGCGCCGCATGGGCGGCCTCGTCGGCTGGCAGCCCCGCCGCTTGCTGCTCTTCCGCTTCCAATTCTAGATGATCCCTTAGCTCGCGCTGGAGGTCCGCCCCCCGCGCCCCGCGCCGATACCACGGAAACCACCCGAGCCATGACGCGACCTTGCGCCTGATACCCATTTCACCCCTCCCCGGCGGGTTCCATCACGCGGCCGATGGACGTCACCAAGCGGCGCCACTTGGAATGCTCGGCGGTCAACTGCTTCTTGCCCGAGGGAGTGAGCCGGTAATACTTGAACTCGCGCTTCCCGCCTTTAGGCGTCTCCCATTTCGAGACGACCCAGCCCTTGCGCTCCAGCCGATGCAGCGCGGGGTAGAGCGATCCATACACAACCTGCAACACGTCGTCCGTGGTGCGCTGGATGTGCTTCGCGATTGCATGCCCGTGCGCGGGACCGAACAACAGCGTTCGCAAAATCAGCATGTCCAGCGTCCCTTTCATCACCTCGATTCGGT
>JAKASH010000550.1 GCA_021828225.1 Acidobacteriota bacterium
TCATGCGCGTAGCCTGGACTCGCGATAGATGCTCCGAACGATAGGGGTACGGCAGGGACTTGGCTGGGCAACCATGGGAGAACTTCGCACGGTACTGGTCGTTCAAAAATACAATTTCTCCCCCGCGCATCGGATGACAAACCTTGACGTTGTACGGCAACCCGCTAGATCTGGTGTCCGAACGTCGCTGCGATCTCACCCGGTACGTTCGCCTTTGCTCTCACCCCGGCTTGATCCACTCCGAAACTGCGTATCTTATATTGCAACGCCCTGACGCTGATATGCAAAAGCCGTGCCGCTTCAGTCCGGTTGCCACTCGTCAAAGCGAGCGCGCGCGTAATCGCCTTTCTTTCCGCCCCCTCCTTCAGGCGCCGTACCTTTTGCTTCAGGTCGCCCGGTTGCGATTCCAGTCCGTTATCATTATGGTCGATGCCTTGAAAGTCTCCGCCGTCGTATATGGCTCCGTCCTGTTGTAATTGGCTAAGCGCTTGGGTTTCGTCTCCGATGATCAGATAGCGCCGGACAAAATTCTCCATTTCGCGGATATTGCCTGGCCATGGATATTCCATGCACGCCTGCAAAATCGCCTGTGACACCGGCAACGGTGAGCGGTCGATCTGCTCTGACCAGTACAAAATGAAGTGGCTCAGGAGCCCTGGGATATCGTCGCGCCTCTCTCGCAAGGGCGGCAGACAGATCGTGTAAACGTTCAGGCGATAGTAAAGATCGCGGCGGAACGTTCCGGATGCAATCGCATGAGATATTGTCGTATTCGTCGCGGCGATAACCCTCACGTCCACCTGGGTTGGCGTAAAGCTGCCTAAGCGCGAAAACTCTCCATCCTGAAGGACGTGTAAGAGCTTTGCCTGCAGGCCGATAGGCATCTCGGCAATCTCGTCCAGCAGAATTGTCCCACGATGGCAGGCTTCGAACTTGCCCACTTTTGCCTTCGTTGCGCCAGTAAAAGCGCCTGCCTCATAGCCGAAAAGTTCGCTTTCAAGAAGCTCAGAAGGGAGCGCCGCACAGTTGAGCTTCACAAACCTCTGAGCGGAGCGGGAGGACAGTTCGTGAATCATGCTCGCCACAACACCCTTGCCGGTTCCGCTTTCCCCTAAGAGCAATACGGGAATGTCGAAATCCGCGATTTGGCGAATCTGACTGTGTATATCCTTCATGATCGCGCTGACTGCAACGAAACCGGACTCGGTTTTTGCCACGCCAGCATGACTTTCCGATTCATGGCCTTTCCCTCTGCAAACCAAACCATCCAGAGATCTTACTGTGTTGGTCAAAACGCGCCTCCTCTCAGCTACCTGCCCGCATGGGATCACCTCGGTTGCTGGTACTATCCCCCCTCCATCACCTCCCGGTCATGGAATCTGACATGCTTTGCACAATATGCTTAAAAACAGTGTATGTGCATGAGATTACATCTTCAATTAGGCGATTACGGGAATTGCTACGGGAAAATACCGGAAAAACTCCCGGAAAGCCCCCGCCCCCTGGGGCGTAAAGTTCCTAAGGCTGGACAAGCCCACGTCGGATGGCGTAGCGAACCAAGTCCGCAACGCTGTGCATCTTGAGCTTGTGCATGATGTTGCTACGATGAGAGTCGGCGGTCTTGACGCTTACGCCAAGCGATGTCGCAATCTCTTTTGTCGTCTTGCCTTCCGCTACCAGTTGAAGAACCTGGAGTTCACGGCGAGTAAGCAATTCGCTTTCGCCGGCGCTCTGTTGAAGGTAAGCTTCCACTACGGTTTGAGAAATACCCGGGCTGAGGTAAATCTTACCTTTGAGGACTTCCTGGATGGCTTCAATCAGTTCTCCCGCAGCCCGGGACTTGAGCACGTAACCGCGGACTCCAGACCGCAAAGCTTCCAGTATGTACCGGTTTTCAGTATGGACTGTCAGCAGGATCAGTTTCGCGGAAGGAACGGACTTCCGGATCTCAGTCGCCGCCTCGATCCCGGTCATAACCGGCATCCCAATGTCCAGAACAACCAGGTCAGGATGCACTTGTATGGCCCGCGAAACAGCCTCCCTACCATCTGCCGCTTCCCCAACAATTTCGAATCCTTCACGATCTAGGATCGTCTTCAGACCCTGGAGCACAATTTCATGATCGTCCGCCACTAGAACCCGGACGGGACCTTCTGCTTTCTTAGAATATTGGGGTGGCACTTCGGCTTGTTGTGCAGAACCAGCAATCATGGTTTCAGCCGATCGACAGCGTCAGTTGCTGTTTCCCACCTTGAGAATCAAGCGGTACATGCGGAATCTGTCCTTAGAGAACGCTTACAGCGTAGCCGCAAGCCAAGGCCAAAACAATCGATGGAAATCCCCAAAAACCGTTGGGTAAATTACCGAGTGGAGGTCAGAAAGCTATAGGGGTCGAATGGGGTGTCTACGGTTTTGAAGCTCTCATGCGCTCCCCTGGATACGGTATAACAACTTCGCCAGATTGAGTGTGCTCGAAAGGCGGGAAGGGGGGCAATTGGCCCCCCTCGGGTGGAGAGAAAAACAGCTTGGAAGGTCGGCATGCAGTAAACCTATCGGTTCTTTGTAAGAAGATCGTAGACGAGCCCGGCAACGCCGCCGGACACCGCACCAACCGCTGCCCCCTTGCCACCGCCTGCCACTGCTCCGATAGCGGTCCCGGCGGCAGCGCTTCCACCAACAATCAGCGCCTGACGTCTCAGGCTCCGGTGACGCAGGACTGGCTGTGGCTGAAACGCAGGTTCGGGGGGAGGAGCCACGGCTTGAGTTGGAGCCATGGCTTGAGCAGAAGGAGCGGGTTCCGCATAATTTCTTGTCTCCGCATGAGATCTTGCCTCGGCTGGCTGCGGAGTCGCATAGGTCGGCACAGGACCCTGCGTGGCATAAGCCTGTGATGGATCGGTCTGAGAACCAGGCCGGACATGGGCTCGAATCATGGCGCCGCCGATAAACACCGCAAGCGTTACAGCCGCAAACAGGATTTTCGTTCTCATTGTTCTCATCCTCTTCTCATCGTTTGAAAACCATCCTTACCTTCCGCAGAAGCAAGGGGCGAAAACAACTTGTCTGGGGCCGGAGATCCGGAAGCCTCTGGCCTGCCCGACGCTTGAAGATGGTGCAAGATTCCTGCCAAATGGCATGCCCGTAATTGTCTGATTTTCCACGCCTTAACTTCGTGATTCGAGTGGGTATCACCGAAAGAATTACCCGTAGCAGGCAGGTTTTTCACACTTCCTCTCTGCCAGGAAATGTGATATACGGCACAGGCCAATCCAAGTAGGATAAAGATGAAATCAGGGCCATATGTTCTCCTTGACTTTCGCTTTTTATTCGCCTATCATCGCTTTGTAGAGCGTTCCGCAGGACAAGGAGCAGCAATGAAGTCAACTTCAAAGCAAAACCGTTTGCCTGTATCCGTGATC
>JAKASH010000551.1 GCA_021828225.1 Acidobacteriota bacterium
CGCGGCGATTTTCGTGCAGATCTCGCCCGTCACCAAGTATACATCTGAGGACGGATAGTCAATGCATATCCCGCAGCCGGCGGCAAGACTGATACAATGGAAATTCTTTCATGAGCGAGTCAAAACTCATTCTGGTAACTGCCGGGATCATTCTTCGAGAACAGGAAATCCTGATTTGCCAGCGGCACCACTCCGATCCTTACGGGCTGCAATGGGAATTCCCGGGCGGGAAGGTTAAGGACAGCGAAGGGCTGGAGGCGTCACTCCGGCGGGAACTCAAAGAGGAACTGGGAATCGACACGGTCATTGGCAAGGAAGTGTACCGCCTGCGCCATCGCTATCCTGACCGCTATGTTGAGGTCGTTTTCTTCCGCGTTGAGTCCTACCAGGGCGCGATTGCCAATCGTGTTTTCGAGTCCGTCGAATGGGTTCCGCGCAAGGATCTGGCCGGATACAACTTTCTTGAGGCCGACCGGGAACTGGTTGACCAGATTGCCGCAGGAGCAGTCGTTTGAGGATCACTCATCGATTCAAGGATAGAAGATTGAAGAGAGTCGCAAGCAGCGCCATTCTGGCAACTCTTCTCTACAGCGCCTCAGCACTGCACGCACGGCCGCCCGCCCGCCAGGCTGAGAGCGTGCCGGGATCTCCCCAAAACTTCGTGTGGGTGAACAACGGGCGTATCGAAGGCCATCTGGCATTAAATTCTTCTCCGGAAGGAGCGTTTTCACCGGACAGTTCGACTCTCGCCATAGTGGACCACGACAAAGTTGTGCTGGTGAACCTCGCGAAGGGCAACATTGAAAAGGTGTTTCACCCCAAGTTGCCGAATCTTCATGATCTGAATATCGAATCGGCGAATTACCTGAGCCCGGACGATCTTTTCCTGCTCGGCACAGGCATTGTTCGCGAAAAGAAGAAGCCGGCGCGGGTGACTCCTTTGCTGGGATTTCAGTGGAACACCCAGCAGGATGCTGTTGAGGGGAAAGTTGATGTGATCGGAGCCGCCGGAGGATTCGGGCGCCCGCGGTACTTTCCTCGAATCAAGTATCTGGGAATGTATAAGAACAGTTCATTCATCCTGTGGAGCCCCGTCAGCAACAAGGCGGTCGAGATCAAAATTCCTGAACTCACGCGAGAGCCGCACCTGTACAGTTTTTCTCCCGACGGCCACTGGCTCCTTCTGGCGCAGATCGCCGGCGGCGGCTCGTCCAATCCGATCGTCGTCCAGTTGAACGAGCATAAATTTGTCGACGTCTTGTCAGGATACGAGGGAACCGTTCTGAGCTTGAGTTTTTCGAACGACGGCAAGAAGATCGTGACCGCAAGTGCCGACGGCAAAGTCAGGATCTGGTCAGTGCCCGGATGGCAACTGCTTGAAACGCTTTCGGGGCACAAGGGTCCCGTACGCTGGGCGGAATTCTCGCCGCATGCGAACTGGGTAGTCTCCGGCGGAGAGGACGAGACCGTCCGAGTCTGGTCAGCGGCTGACGGCAAGCTTGTCCAGACGCTTAGCGAAAGCCACGCTCCGCTGGATACCGTGAGTTTTTCCCCCGACGGGAACTACCTGGCAGCCACCACCGACCATCACGTGCTGATCTGGAAGAAGACGCCGACGGACCCATAGGGCAAAGCCGGGATGTGTTAGAATTTTTTATTAACGACATAAGTTGAAACGGGGTAAGAGACGCCTTTATGCCCAAAGTAGGGATGGTCAGCCTGGGTTGTCCGAAAAACCTGGTGGACAGCGAAGTGATGCTGGGCCTGCTGGCGCGGCAGGGTTACGAATTGACCCCGCGCGCCGAGGACGCCGACGTGCTGGTGGTTAACACCTGCAGCTTTATCGAGCCCGCGAAGCAGGAATCGGTGAATACGATCCTGGAAATGGCAGATCTCAAGAAGTCAGGAAGGGCAAGAAAGCTTGTGGTTGCCGGATGCCTGGTGGAGCGCTACCGGCAGCAGATTCTGAAAGACATCCCCGAAGTTGATTTTGTGATCGGCACCAACGAACTGGAGCGTGTTCTTGAGGCCTGCCAACTGGACGGCGGCGCGCGCGAGTCCCTGCAACCCGTTGAGCCGTACCTCTATCACGAATTCACACCTAGAATCCTTTCTACACCTTCCTATTCCGCCTATCTCAAGATTGCCGAAGGTTGCGACCATCCATGCTCGTTTTGCGTGATTCCACAGATGCGGGGGCGCTTCCGCTCGCGAAGATTTGAATCCGTGGTGCGCGAAGCCGAACAACTGGCCGCGCAGGGTGTGCGGGAAATCACCCTGGTGGGGCAGGATACGACCAGCTACGGCGAAGATCTGGGACTTCGTGACAGCTTGCCGTTGCTCCTGCGGGAGCTTGGCAGGATCCCGGGACTGGTCTGGGTGCGTTTTCTCTATTGCTACCCGAACCGTGTGACGGAGGCTCTGATCGAGGCGGTCGCGGAAACTCCGAAAGTGGCGAAATATTTCGATATTCCCCTGCAGCATGCCAGTGCGCCGGTTCTGAAAGCAATGCGACGCGGCTCAAGCGGGAAGTATTTTCTCAAAATGCTTGAGAAGATCCGGTCGGCGATTCCGGAAGCAGCCCTGCGAACTTCCATGATCGTGGGCTTCCCGGGAGAGACCGAGGAAGATTTCGAGGCCTTGATGGATTTTGTAACCGAGGCCGAGTTCGATCACCTCGGCGTTTTCCTCTACTCGAACGAGGAAACTTGTGGTGCTTACAGCCATCCGCAGCAGATTCCAGCGGCGGTTGCGCGCCGGCGACGGAAAAAGCTGATGGCGGCACAACGCAAGATTTCGCGCCGCAAGTTGCGGGGGAAAGTGGGCAAAGTCTTGCCGGTCCTGGTTGAAGGCACATCAGAGGAAACCGAATGGCTGTTCCGCGGGCGGCTGGAATGCCAGGCGCCGGGCATCGACGGCCAGGTTTACATCAACGACTTTACCGGAGCGGAACCCCGGCCCGGGCAGTTTCGATTGGCAACTGTCACCGAAAGCCAAGATTACGACCTAGTGGCACGGCTTGAAGGAGAAACTTTTGCCAGGCCTGAAGGTGCGGCGGCCGGCGGCGTTCAGCGGCGGGATTTGATTCAGATTCAGCCTCCGGTCGAGCGCATTTCAACGAGCGATCATGCGGTGCCCCATCTGTAAACAGGAAATCCCGTACGAAGGAAACCCCTTCCGGCCTTTTTGCAGCGAGCGCTGCAAGCTGATCGATCTCGACAACTGGCTGGAAGGGCGGTACCGCATTCCGGACAGCACCGGCGAAAAGCAGAAGCGTCGCGAGCCAACTTCGGAGGACGACGGTGAAGACGGAAATGACCGCTAAGAAACGTCGTTCTCCGGCCGTGTGGATCGCAACAGTTGCTGGCGCAGGTTATTTCCCCGTTGCACCTGGAACCGTCGGGTCGGCAGT
>JAKASH010000552.1 GCA_021828225.1 Acidobacteriota bacterium
ATCAACCTGAATTGACCCCGGAATCGCGGATGCACTCAAAAGCAGCGCAGTGCCGTCCGGATGTCAATATTTTCTCCAGCAGGAGGCCGCACTAATGTTCCGTGTTTTCGCCGGTCGTTCACAGGAAAGCGCCGACAGGTGTACGCGGTTCATCGCGTTCGTGCTTGTCGGCTTGCTCTCGGGATGCGCTTCCAGGAAGCCGCCGATACCCACAACTTCGATCACACTGGATGGTCAGGGTACGGGCCGGGTTTATGATGGTATTGGCGCTCTCAGCGCGGGCGCTTCATCACGCCTGCTGATCGATTATCCGGAGCCTTACCGCAACCAGATCCTCGATTACCTCTTCAAGCCCTATTACGGCGCGTCCCTTCAGCACCTGAAAGTAGAGATCGGCGGCGATGTGAATTCCACCGACGGCTCTGAGCCCAGCTTCGCCCGCACGCGCGCGGAAATGGCTCATCCAGACTTCAATCGCGGTTATGAGTGGTGGCTGATGGAAGAGGCCTCGAAACGAAACTCCCAGATCACCCTGGATAGCCTGCCCTGGGGCGCTCCCGGGTGGATCGGCAACGGCCGGTTTTATTCGCAGGACATGGCTGACTACATCGCCAAATTTATCCAGGGCGCCCGCTCGGTGCACAATCTCGAAGTGCAGTACACGGGGATTTGGAACGAAGCACCTTACGAGCCGGCCTACGTCAAAATGCTCAAGAAAACTCTTCTGAAGAATAGACTGTCGACGCACATTGTATGCTGCGACCTCATGCCGAACCAGCACCAGTGGTCCAAAGTGACTGACGACATGACCCGAGACCCGGAATTCCGAGAAGCCGTAAGTGTGATCGGAGTTCATTACCCCGACGTCGTCAAGGGTTCGACGGTGCCCGAAGCCGCTCTGAAGAGTGGCAGGCCGTTATGGGCGTCCGAGGACGAGTTCTATTTCTATTCGAAGGGTCTGCCCCAGAAGTGGTCACCCTATGCTGAATCTCTGGCCATGATCTACAACCTGAATTACATCAGAGACCGGATCACCGCAACGGAGATCTGGAGCCCGGTGACTTCCTACTACGACAACCTCGCGGCCCCCGGTTCCGGGCTGATGCGCGCCAACACTCCCTGGTCCGGACACTACGAAGTCCTGCCAATGATCTGGGTAACAGCCCACACCACGCAATTTGCCCAGCCCGGCTGGCAGTATATCGACAGCGCCTGCGGATTTCTTGCCAGTGGCGGCAGCTACGTAACGCTGAAATCTCCTTCCGGAAAGGATTACAGTGTTGTCATTGAGACCGTCAATGCCAAAGGTCCCGAGCGCGCAGTCTTTCGTCTATCCGGCGGGCTTTCGCAAGGTACAGTCCACGTGTGGGAAACCAATGCCAGTAAAAGCTTTGGACATGTGGCGGACATCCAGCCGCACGAAGGATCTTTTGCCGTCACTCTTGACCCGGAATCCATCTATTCGTTGACTACGACTACCGGCCAAGGGAAAGGGACGGCAGAGCCGCCACCCGCAGCCCCTTTTCCATTCCCCTATGTTGAAGACTTCGACAGCGCAAAACTGGGCCGATCGCCTCGCTACTTTGCCGATCAGGATGGAGCATTCGAGGTGCATCGTTGCCAGCTGCGTGCTGGGCAATGTCTGGAACAGGTCATCACCCAAAAGCCGATCCCCTGGGGGCCTCTGCCGGATCCTTACACGTACCTCGGTAGTGCTGATTGGCGGGATTACACCGTCAGCGCCGATGCTCTTTTCGAGGGAACCGGCCAGGTGACGCTGCTGGGCCGCATTGATGATGCGAACGTCTTCGAAGACCATCATGCGCGCTTTCCCAGCGCGTACATCCTGCTGGTCCGTCAGAACGGCCAGTGGGAACTGTTGAGCGCGAAGTATAAACAGAAGACCCTCATACTCGCCTCGGGGCGTGTGCGATTTCTGCAAAGTAGGTGGCATCACCTGGAACTGGGCTTTCACGGATCAAGCATTCGAGCGTCCATTGACGGAGCGGCGATTGCCCAAGTAGCAGACAAGAGCCACAGCCGGGGCATGGCCGGAATCGGCTCGGGTTGGAACAGGGCACAGTTTGATAACTTCGCGGCGCGGTGAACGACGGAAGCCCAGCACGTGATGCGCATCACAGACACGTCCGTAGGACGATGGATAATTCCCAGAAGAAAGCCTGGGGAAATGCACTTGCCCTCGGACTGACAAGCGGCGTGGAATCGGACCAGCCACCATACGATGGAGGTTGAACCACGTGGACATTTCAAAACGGGCCTTCCTTCAAGCAGCGGGATTGCTGGTGGCTGAAGAGATCCTGGCGCGGACTGCATTTGGCAGAAGAGACAGCGACGGTCCAAAGAACAAGATCATTCTGGTGGTGGTCGGCGGCGTCCGGCGCCAGGAGACCTTTGCGCCTTCAGGTTTCCAGAACATCCCGCACCTGGCGCAGGATTTGGGCCCCCAGTCCCTTTTCTACGAGGATGTGCGCAATGAGGGAGTGACCGCGCACTTCAACGCGATTTCGAGTATTCTGACAGGCACATGGCAGCGGGTTGGCGACTGGGGTGAGAATGCACCGACGGCGCCAACCGTGTTTGAATATTTCCGCAAGCAGCTTCGCCTGTCCTCCAGCGAAGCCTGGATCGTGGCCAGCAATAAGGCACTGACCGACCAGATCGGGTCCAGTTCCGCGCGCGGCTACGGCTTGTCCTACGGGGCAAACGTCGTGCTCCCCAAGCAACTGATGATCAATGCTGTGGTCAAAGCTATCTGGGACCGGAAAAATCGGGAGTTTGGGGACCGCGAAAAAGTCCAGACGCAATTGGAGGCGATGCTACAGGGTGTGAATTACGAGGGTTTGGGGTGGAACATCTTCGATACGGCAGACCGCCTCGATCCGCACGTCCGCACCAGCATTCGCAAGGCCGTTGCCGATCTCGTTAACGGGAATCAGCCCATGACAGGCGATTACCTGACTTTCTTTGTAGCTCGCGAAATCATGCGAAAGTTCTCACCTTCGCTTCTGGTGGTCAATTTCTCGGACGTTGAGGCAGCGCACTTCGGCTCCTATTCCATGCATGTGGCTGGCATCCGGAATGTGGATCTTCTCTGTTCTAAGTTGTGGCAGGAAGTGAAGACGAACCCCGATTATGCCGGCAAGACGACAGTCGCTATCCTGCCGGAATTTGGCCGCGATGCGGACGGATCCACGACAAATGGTTTTTTTAATCACCGCTCTTACGACGCCTCTTGCCGTTCCACGTGGCTGATGTTTTTGGGTGCCGCCGTGCAAAACCCGCGGATCATTAAAAGACCTATCCGGCAAATTGACCTGTGTCCGACTGTGGCGGAATTGCAGGGGTTTAGAACTCCAGATGCTCAGGGCATCCGGCTGACTGAA
>JAKASH010000553.1 GCA_021828225.1 Acidobacteriota bacterium
AGGTACTGGAGACCCGCAGAAGTGGCTGGAGGACAAGCAGGTGCTGGTGGCCGGGTTGGGGCCCATCGGGTTGCTTGCCGCTGTCGCGCTCAGGTTGCGCGGAGCCAAAGTGCTGGGGCTCGATGTAGTGGATGCAGACTCTTTAAGGCCCAGGCTCCTTGCCCAGTTAGGCGGAAAGTACGTCGATGGCCGCGAGACCAAGCCCGCTGCTTTGAACGATGCTTTTGGTCAGATTGACATGATTTTCGAGGCGACGGGGATTGCTCACGTGGAGTTTGATTTGCTCGGAGCTCTGGGCATCAACGGCGTCTACGTTTTGACCGGCATTCCGGGCGGCGATCGTCCCCTGCAGATCGACGGAGCCGCCCTGATGCGCACGCTGGTCCTGCGCAACCAGGTGATGATCGGGAGCGTGAATGCCAGCCGAAAACACTTTGAACTGGCCGTGGCAGATCTCGGGAAGGCCTACAAGACATGGGGAAAGACGATGGAGCAAATCATCACGCACGCCGTTTCGTACACCAACTTCGCCGACGTCCTCGAAAAGCACCCTGACAATGAGATCAAAGCCGTAATCGAGTGGAGCAAACCGAACTGAATCAATAAAGATTGACTGAATGAGGATTGAAAGATTGAAAGCGCGGGCGGGGTCCACCGTTCACTGAATCGTTATTCCCCTGATTCTGCATTTAGCGATGAAAGTCTGGGTTTTCAAGATCAACACGAAGCGCGGCTGGCAGTTCGACCAGTATTTCCGTTCGCGGGCGCGCGGCATCTACCCCATGGGCGACGAAGGATGGATTAAGAGCGCCTCCAGCCTCCGTTACCTGCGCGAGGAAGTGAAGCGTGGAGACCTGTTTCTCTGCTACGAAACCGACCGGAAAGAACTGCGGGGAGTGGCCCGCGCGGCTTCGAATGGTCGTGACGTCGGGATGGGATCGCTGATCGATTTCTGCCCGCCGGCCCTGGCCGTGCGGTTCGAAAATCCTCTGAAACGCCAGCCCGACCTGGATCACATCCTGGCATTCACACCTCAGCGCGGCCGCGGCACCGTGCAGAAAATCGACCACGACGAGTTCGCACGAATGAAGCGCATCATGCTGCGCAAGAATCCCCATCAAGCCCGCGAACTGCGTCGCATTCTGGGATAAGGACTGCCTTGCTTTACGCCCCTTGCGCCAAAACACCCGGCTCACTGCACTCAGCCTACTCAGGCTGGGTCGCCTTTGAGGACCCCCCGGCCTGCCGCACAGGACGAGACCTATCTCCTGTCGTATCGCAGAGCCTGGTAGGCCTGCGCAATGGCGCGATTGGTCAGGACCAGCGCCCTGACGCGATGCCCGCCAAAATCATGAGCGCCGACCTCAAGCCTCCGCTTGGCCAACTCGAGCGACCGAAGGGCCAGACGAATTTGCGGGTGCGGTTCGACTACTCTTTCTCCTGCATCCACGCCTTGGGCATCGTACCGGGGCGAAACCACCTGGGCGGCTGTCGGTTGAGCATTCGTCGGAGCAGTTAGCGTCATCGCACCGAAAAGCACCGTCATGCCAAGCATTGCAATCAGTTTTCTGTTCATAGTTCCCTCTCTTTGACTTCTATACGCGTCGCACCAGGTCGATTCGCACGCAGGGCGTCAGGGCCCGATTCATCGGGGCCATCAAGGGGCCCCATATTCCAACCGGCTCTAGCCGCTAAGGCCCTCAGGGGCTGAAGCCACCGACACTTGATGGGGCAATTAGTGCGGCATGGCTGAAACCATGCCCTGACGGTCTGCCCGACAGTTCATGCGAAAAGACGTAATGCGCCCCGTATAGCTTGAATGTTTGTGCCTGCAAACTCGGTGCACGCTCTACTCTCTAAGTAACACACCTCTGTAGATTTTGTTGCGGTAGAACCCTGAGAATCCGCCAAAAAGGTCCTGGCCTTCCGCATAAGACGGGCAAAAGATGGGCTTGCACTTTCCTGGCAAATAATGCTATGAACGCTCTTCCTGCCCTTTAATAACGACCGATCTCAGAGTCCAGGAACCGCATGAAGAATTGGATCTCGCGCTACTTCCAGCTTGAAGCGAACGGCACCACACTTCAGAGAGAAGTGGTCGGCGGCGTCACGACGTTCCTGGCCATGTCCTACATCATCTTTGTGCAGCCGGGAGTGCTCTCACAGGCCGGCATGAACTTTCAGGCTGTTCTGAGCGCGTCCTGCCTGGCCGCAGCCCTCTCCACATTCCTGATGGGCTTGATCGCCAATTACCCCATCGCGTTGGCGCCGGGCATGGGAGAGAACTTCTTCTTCGTTTACACGCTCTGCGCCGCGGCCCCACTGGGGTTCGGATTGTCATGGCAGCAGGCTCTGGGCGCGGTGCTGCTGGCGGGACTCTTCTTTATCGCCATCACGCTCACCGGCATTCGAGCGAAGATTGTCAACTCCATTCCCGATTCGCTCAAGAGGGGCATTGCCGCCGGCATCGGGTTGTTCATCACCTTCATCGGGCTCGAATATGGCGGGCTAATCGTAGCGGCTCCCGGGACGCTGGTTCGGCTGGGGGACTTCAGCGAGCCTGCCACCCTGGCCAGCTTGCTCGGGCTGCTGGTGCTGGTGGTGCTGCTGGCTTTCGGCGTGCGGGGAGCGATTTTGCTCGGGATCCTGGCCACAACCGCCATCGCTGCTGCCTTTGGTTTAATTCATTTCCACGGCATCTTCTCAGCCCAGATCAATCTGGCGCCCACCTTCCTGAAATTTGATCTGCGCGGGCTCCTGGCGCTTGGTCCCTCAAAGCTTGCCGCAGCCATCTTTGTGCTCTTTTATCTGGCACTGTTTGACACGGTTGGAACACTGGTAGGCGTCGGGCAGCAAGCGGGCCTGGTGAAAGAAGGTAAACTTCCACGGGCGGGCCGGGCTTTGTTTGCCGATGCGGTAGGTACAACCGTTGGCGCCGGCCTCGGGACATCCACCATTACCTGCTACATCGAATCCGCCGCCGGAGTTTCCGATGGCGCGCGCACGGGTCTGGCCAATATCGTGACCGGATGTCTGCTGCTGGCGGCGGTGTTCTTTAGTCCGCTGGCGGCGATGATCGGGGGTGGTGTGCAGGTCGGCACGGCCAATGGTTCCGTCACCCGTTACCCCACGCTCGCGCCGGCCCTCATCGTGGTTGGGTCGATGATGCTCAAGGTAGTTCGGGAGTTCAATTGGGACGATCCGACCGAATACCTTCCCGCTTTTCTCGTTCTCGTGGGCATTCCCCTCACTTTCAGCATCGCGGACGGTATCGCTTTTGGGCTGATTGCCTATGTCGTCGCGAAAGTCGCCACAGGCCGCTGGCGCGAGTGCCCGGCACTGACTTACGTCTTCGCTGCGCTGTTTGTCCTGCAGTTTCTGGTCATCTAACATG
>JAKASH010000554.1 GCA_021828225.1 Acidobacteriota bacterium
GCTTGAGCAGCCTGACATCTTCCGCGATGCGTTCCGGCGTGTAATGGGAGAGCCAGAGATCGGGGACGATGCTGCTTCCTCGAATGAAGAAGCGGACTCCGTTCAGTCTCCATTCGCCGGTCTTCTCATCGAGCGCAATGGTGCGAATCCCAAACGGAATTTCACGGCTGTCGATAACCTCGTCCTCGGAGGCGAGCGTCATGCGGCAGGTGTAAAGATACGGTTCTCCCAGATCCCACGTCCACCACAAGCGCGGGCTGGAGATGGGGAGAACCAGAACCACCGAGGCGCTTCCCTCGGAAATCTTCACGGGCGACGAGACTTGTGTCCCGCCGGCTTCGGCCGTCATCAGATAATTGCCGGCCTCGGCAGCGGTGATTTCCGCGGTGACGAAAACTTTGGCGTGGGTCTTTTCCTGGAGGCTCTTTGCGTCATCGCCGTTATAGTTGTACAGGAACGGCTGAATCTTGATATTGCCCATCCAGGCGCGGTGCCGGACCTCAAGCTCGACGCGGTTCCAGATGCCGGCGGTCGTGCCGTCCTGTCCGTGCTTGAGCGAAGTGCTTCCCGGCTTGCAGTCCCAGTGCGAGAAGACGCCTTTGATCATGCGCTTGTGGTCGGGCCACACCGTCCCTGGTTCTTCGAGCGGCGCGTCCACTGTGACGGCCAGATGGTTGCGTCCGCGCTTGATGTGGGACGTGACGTCGAATTCAAATCGCTGGAAGTACCCTTCGTGGCGTCCGATTACCGCATCGTTCAGGGCCACGGTCGAGAAGTAGTCAACGCCGTAAAAAACGATAAAGGCTCGATCGTCCGGCGCCATCTGGCGTGGAAAATCAAAGTCCCGCTCAAACAGAACCTTGCCGTTAAAGTTGGGCAATCCGCTCAGGTTCCAGTTGGAAGGCACCGGCATCTGCCCGGCCGGCGGCAGGTCGGATTTGTCCTCGGTAATGGAGCCGTCGCGGTCGAGCGTGGTGCGGGCAATCGGCCGGTAATGCCACGGTCCGTTGAGTTGAATCACGGTCCGTCCGGCCATCGGGCTGCCCGGCGCCGATTCTGCCTGAGCCAGGGCTCTGGCCTCGCCGGCGAGCATCGGACCCGAGCTCAGCAGGGCGGTCGCTTTTTGCAGGAATTGGCGGCGTCCAAAAGAGTTTTCATCCACGGTTTCTCCTCCACTTCATCGAGGTTCGCGCGGCAGGAGTTTATGCCTGAGGTTAGCCTTGTTGCAAGTGGTTTTATGAGGTTCGCCTTACAATGCCTGGTGACGAATTCTTCTTGGGGGCTGCAGGTCAGAAAGGAGGTTCCTTGGGATCACTGCGGCCGTCTCGACCGCAAGCGTGGCGTGATCTCACGGACGAACGACGATGACGCTCGGCGAGGAGGGAAGGCTGAAGTTTGCACCGCGTTGTCGGTTCAGTTCCAGCGTCGCCGGAATGTTCAAATCAGCAATCGGAACTTTCTTTGTCCACTTCCCCTGGTTCCAGTAATCGGCGCTCGTGTAGATTGTTCCGCCAATGATGGTGTATCTCGTGATCTCTTCTTTGTGCCCGTCACGAAACACGAGCACGGCAGGCGGGAGCGGAGTCGGCGGGGCTTCGGCCGTTTCGAGCGGCATGGCACGGCGCTGGCTCGAAGCCTTTGCGGGAGCTTGCTGCCCTGTCTCTGGGCTAAGCTCAGTCTGGCCGGAGTCCGTGACTCTCACCCAATGATTGCCCTGCAGTTCCAGCACCAGGGAGTCGGGTGGAGGAGGCGGCGGGGCTTCGGCACGCGGCTGAGTGTTCTCGACGATAACGACCCGTGGTGGTGGCGCTTCTGCGGGCGCCGGTTCGGAATAGTAATCCGAGTAGTAGGATGGATACCAGTACGGATATACAAGCGCGCCCGAGCGGCGGTAACCCCGGTGGCCCCTGATCCCTGTCAGGTAACCCCCCCGCACGTGTTGGGCGCCCCTGAAGGGAGCATGCGCTCCGCCCCTCATGCCTGGCCCGCGCCCGGTCAGAAAGCCTCGCTGAGCATAGGCCGGCAAGGCGTAAATGACTGCCCCCAGGATGACGACAGACAAGGTGGTAATGAGCTTGCTTTTCATGGTCAACCCGCGCCAGTTCTCCAGACCGGCAACATTTCCCCTTCTAAGGCTAGATATAGTATCGAAAGCCTTGAAAGTCAAGCGAAGGGGAGGCCGCAGAACGCGTGCGAACCGGCCGAAAGCGGAAGGCAACAAGCTATCTAGCCGAGGGGCCCGATGATGGAGGTTGGCAGGCATGCTTCCCGCAACTGGTCTTGGAGTTGGCGCTGTTGCTTCACCGCCTTGCCAGTGCCTGGCTCGCGATGTTCCGGCTGCCGTTCGCCGTAGCAATCCGAACGCCGGCGAATGAATTCTTGTATGCTTTCCTGTCAGGGTGTAAAAAACAAGCCCTGAGTTTTACGTGATAGAAGTGACTCAACCAGCAGGAGCAAAGAACATGGACTTCAAAAATAAAGTAGCGGTTGTGACAGGAGGCAGTTCTGGAATCGGACAGGCCTGCTCGCGGGAGTTTGCGGAGCGCCACGCTACGGTTGCTATTGTTGACCGTGACCGCAAGGCAGGAGAAGGGACGCTGGAGGAACTGCGGAAGAAGGGAGGTGAAGGAGAATTCTTTTGTGCGGACGTGAGCAAGTCAGATGAGGTCAAGCCTCTGATTGCCGAAGTTGCCGCCAGGCTGGGCGGAATCGATATTCTGGTGAGCAACGCCGGAATCCAGCGCTACGGGACCGTGACAACGACCTCGGAAGAAGAGTGGGACGAAGTGATGGACGTCAATCTGAAGGGCGCATTCCTGATGTCGAAATATGCAATTCCGGAAATGATCAAGCGCGGCGGTGGCGCGATCGTGATTACTGGTTCCGTCCAGTCTGTGGCGGCGCAGCGCAATTCGGTCCACTACGTGGTGAGCAAGCATGGGCTTTTGGGACTCACGCGTTGTATTGCGCTGGATTATGGCCGGCAGAATATCCGGGCCAATTGCGTGCTGCCCGGCGCGATTGACACTCCGATGCTTCGCTGGTCAGTCAACCTGGATCCGCATCCTGAAAAAGTCATGGCGACCTGCGACAGCATCCATCTGCGTGGCAAGATGGGACGTCCGGAAGAGGTCGCGCATGTGATCGTCTTCCTAGCCAGTGAACTGTCTTCGTTCATGACCGGCTCAGCCGTCATGGTCGAGGGAGGGTTGCTGGTTCCCGTCGGCGGGATGGGATTTCAGGAATCAGGAACCGGGGCAACCAAGGCGTAGCCTCGTCGAGTTGCTTACAGAGCATCAGGGTTGCGGTGGCGTCTCGGAGGCTCTAAGCGTCTCTTGCAGCCCGCAAATTACGTGAGAGCGGGCAGTGGTTTATTGTCAGGTTC
>JAKASH010000555.1 GCA_021828225.1 Acidobacteriota bacterium
CGCGCGCGGCAACATGCAAATCGCGCCTTTGGCGGTATTGCAAGGGGAACAGCGGCTTTCCGTGGTAAGGCTGGAGAAATCCTGCAGGCCGCTGCGGCGAGATCACATCGTTCGGGCTGGTTGGCGGCCTTTGCCGGCGCGTACCAGGGGTGCGAAGCCCGTCTTGAGCAATGCGAGCCGATCCACCCGCGATGTAGCGCCGTCCTTACCGCGTGAAGCGAAAAATGACGGCGCTACAGTCGGCATGGCGTCCAGAGAGTTTATGAGTGTGACACCTTAATGTCTTCCTTGGCCTGATGCTTTCCCTTTTTCACCTGAGACTTGATTTCTTTATGGTTCAGGTTTGGACTCAGAGTGTGGACGGCTTTGCCGAGACTGTCACCGCTTGTCACCTTGTCCTTGAACTGGTCAAAAGGAATATTCAGGTTGTGGGAAATGTGCACCGCGGCGACAAACTGGCCGAGGTTCTTGAAGCCGGAGGCGGCCGTCTGAACGTTTTCGCCCGCCGGCAGCAAGGTTTGCAGCCTGCTGGACAACTTGGTATTTTGCGAAAGCAGTTGATCCGGCGTCTTCATTCCGCCCATGGAAGTTCCGTTGTTTCTGTCGTTCGGACCGCGGTTCATGCCGCCGTTATCCATCCCGGGCTGCTGGCCCTGCATGGGCCCATGGCCCATCTGCTGTCCCTGGCCCATAGCAGGGCCACCGGCCATCCCAGGACCACGCCCCATTCCGCCTCCAGCCATTCCGCCGCCGCGGCCCTGGGCCATCAGCGGAAGTCCGCTCAGGCAAATCAAAACAGCGAATGCCGTTGTATACAGGATTGCTCGTTTCATGAGTCTTATCCTCCTCAAGGCTTACTCCCCTGGATTACCCTCTGGTGCGTTCCCGGACTTTCTACCACCTTTTAACCCCAGATGCAACAGTTCCAAGGGCAGTTGCCTTGTTCTCAAAAGTCTAGACGTCTGGGCCTAAATCCAGCCGGTCCCCGTCATTCCGATCTCCATCATCTGCGCCTCTTCGCCATCTGGACGATCCGCCCAGGCATACAGGACTCGCAATCGGCTGTCCATTTCCCGGCCTCGATATTTCACTGATAATAAAGGTCGTATTGCTGAGTTCCGTTCCTTCACTTTAAGACGATTTTCCCGGGACGAGGAATTGTGGCCGGAGGCGTGTGTAAAATGTTCCCGTACCTCATTGTGCCTGTGAGTAAATGGAAAGCTGCGCGAAGGATCTTCCACCGCGCTACCACACGAAGGGAATCAGACCCTTCACCTTTTGCTTGTACTGCGCGTACTCGGCTCCGAACTGCTCTGTCATGAACAATTCCTCACGGCGCGATTTCATCCACAGGGCGAGGGTGGCCACGCCGAAGGCCAGCAACCCTCGCACCTCACCAAAGGCAATGGCTGTACCCAGCAGGGCCAGCAAGGCACCAGTGTATATAGGGTGCCGCACCAGCGAGTATGGGCCGTTGCACACAAGTTCGTGGTCTTTCTTGACAGTCACCGCGCCGCTCCAGTTCCGGCCTATGAAAACGCGCGCCGAAAGGGCGAAGGTGAGTCCCACGACCGTGAGGGCCAATCCGAGGTACGAGGAAGCGGCGCCCTTCGGGACAAACTGTCTATTCAGAAGCCCAAAACCCAGCCTTTTGTTCCAAAGCAGAACAAACGCCAGTCCACCCAGAATCAGTTGCGCAAGACGTGAGACTGTGGATTCTCTCCGCACGGTCTGCTTTTGCACGAGCGCACCGATGCCCCAAACGAATAGGAACCCGATCCATAGGAACGCGATCCAGTTTAAAATTCCTGGTTGCACGATGTCCCTCCTACAACCTTGCCGAAGGCCGACTTTAGGAGAAATTCTACCACCGCTCAAGCTACGTTTTAGGCACAACCCACGATCGTCGCCAACGCTGTTGGCGAAACGGTTGGCCTTGTCAAGCGCCGATCAACGCAAGTTTGCCCATCCAGTCCGCGACGATCCGCACTTTATGGCACTCCATACTCCACGTCAGGTCGGCCTCAGAAGATTTCACGGAAAATTCATGTTGGCTTAACTCAGCCGTCACCGTTTCCAACTATCGTTAGCCTGGGGCGAGACCAGATTTCATGCTCATAACCATCATCCTATTTCCAATCAGGAGGTTGCTTGAATATCGTAAACCACAAAAGGCGAAAGCTCATTATTCGCAATCTGGGAATGGCCTGCCTGGCCTTGATCTTCTGCGTACCGTCAGCCGTGGCGGGCGGAGGTGGAGGAATAGGTGGCAAAGTGCTGGACGCATCGGGCGGCGCAGTGCCCGGTGTCGAGATCACCGTAACCAATGCTGCTACCGGAAAAGTGGCAGCCCATGCAACGACGGGATCGGATGGCACATACAGCATTACTGGACTTGCCAGCGGGACCTACACGCTGCAAGCCGTGAAAGCTGGATTTTTAATCTTTAATCGCAAAGAGACCCAGATCCGAACCGGCCAGACCGTTACAGCAGACATCACATTAAAGGTCGCTTCTTTGGTCCAATCGGTAGTTGTGAAGGCGGCAGCGCCCAAGACTTCCGTCACTGCGGTGACCATCACCAAGGGACAGATACAGGCTGTGGGAGGGCCGATCGGCGGCGCGGCGCAGGCGCTGAGCGCGGCGCCGGGCATCAACATTTACGGTTACGGCGGCATCGCTGCGACGGCGCGCGATGAGATTGTGATGCGGGGCATCAAAGCGGGCTGGTCCAGCGTAAACGGCGACATCGAGAAGGATGGCATTGCCTTCCTCCTGGACGGGATTCCCATGAATAACATGATCGCGGCCAATGGCCATTGGGAGCCCAACCAGTTGCCCATCATGCCGATGATCTCCGAAGTGAAGACAATTTACGGACCCGGTGACCCCTCCGGACGCTGGTTTGACAGCGTGGGCGGCACGATCAATTACGTGCCGGTGCAGCCCACTCATGAGCCCGGACTCAGCTTCTCGGGCGGAGGTGATTATGGCAGCTACAACACCCGTTCCACCCATCTGATTTTGCGCACCGGGCTGTGGAAGGGCTGGTCAGCCGTCCTGGCTAGCGGCTACACCGCCAACAACACCTTCCGCACCGGCAGCTTCGACGCTCCCGCCCAGGGCTGGGCCGGATACGGCAAAGTGGAGAAGTTCTTTAAGCGTGGAGACTTCAGCCTGGGCTATTACACCGGGCGCAACTACGAGTATCGGCCCAATTTTATTCCTTTGACCCCCATTAACGAAAACGGAGATCGAATCACAACCGAAGGGCTCTACGGCGCGGACGCCTCGGCGGGCAGCACGGTGCCTGCAGATGCGCCACTTTATAGTCAGGCGGCCACTGGATATCTCTCCTCCCTGCCCGGATCACTCTGGAGA
>JAKASH010000556.1 GCA_021828225.1 Acidobacteriota bacterium
ATGACAAAATTGTCGGAAGAGACAGAGCGCAGGCTGATGGCATCCGCGGGGTAACTTTCTGAGACCCAGTGCCAGCCTTCGCTCGTTTTGTGAAGGAATCCAAGCTCTTCAAGGTGGCCGCAAAGCAGCTTCAGATCGAGGTCGCCAAATTTCTCGTCTTCTTTGAGCGGAAGCTCGAACGCGGCGCACTTCAAATGGTTGAGAAGGATCTGGAGATTGTCCGGATTCACGTAGCCGTGCTCGGGCAAGTGATCGAAGAAGTAATCCGGGTTCTGGACGATGAACTGGTCGAGCGGCGCGCTCGAAGCCACCAGGAGCGCGGCCGAACTGCCTTCGCGGCGCCCGGCCCGGCCCGCACGCTGCCATGTGGAAGCAATCGTTCCCGGGTAGCCGGCCAGCACGGCAACGTCGAGGCTGCCGATGTCGATGCCCAGTTCGAGCGCGTTGGTGGCGATGACGCCCAGCAATCGCCCTTCGCGCAGATCGCGTTCAATTTCCCGCCGTTCGAGCGGCAGATAGCCGCCCCGGTAGCCGCGAACCACTTCCGGCCCAACCGGGCGCCGGGCGAAATCCTCCTTCAAATAGGTCACCAGAATTTCCGTTGCCAGGCGCGAGTTGGCAAAGACGATGGTTTCGAGGCCGCGCATCATAAAGACCTTCGACAGGCGGCGGGTTTCGTTCAGGTAAGACCGGCGAATGCCAAGCTGCGGGTTCACCACCGGCGGGTTATAGAGCACAAAAAACTTTTCTGCCGCGGGCGCGCCATTGTCATCCACCAGCGTGATGTCCTGCTCGATGATGCGAGTGGCCAGCTCCGCAGGATTGGCGATGGTGGCCGAGGTGCAGACAAATTGCGGGCTGCTGCCGTAAAATTGCGCGATCCGCTTGAGCCGCCGGATGACGTTGGCCAGGTGGCTGCCAAAAACGCCGCGGTAATAATGCAACTCGTCGATGACAACGTAGCGAAGATTTTCAAACAGCCGCTCCCACTTGGTGTGGTGCGGCAGGATGCCCGTGTGGAGCATGTCCGGGTTGGTAATCACAAGGTTCGCGCGGGCCCGGATGGCCTTGCGCGCGTCCTGGGGCGTGTCACCGTCGTAGGTGAAGGTTCGAAGCTCGTCACCCAGCTTTTCCGTCCAGCGGTTCAGCTCCACCAGTTGATCCTGCGCCAGAGCTTTGGTCGGAAAGAGATAGAGCGCCCGGGCTTCCGGGTTTTCTACCAGCGCGCTCAGGATCGGCAGGTTGTAACAGAGCGTTTTGCCGGAAGCCGTGGGAGTGACGACGACAACATTCTTCCCTTCATGCGCCAGGGTCGCCGCCACAGCCTGATGTGAATAGAGCTTCTCGACGCCCCGCGACCTGAGGACTTCCAAAAGGCGGGCGGGAAGAAAGTCAGGAAACGGCGCCACGCGAGCTTCCCGGGCGGGAAAATGCCGCAGGGCCGTCACGCCGCCTTCCCTTCGAGAGCCCTTAAAGCTGTTCTGGATCTCTTCAACCACGGTCTCGACCGAGGCGGCGTCCCGGAACCGGCCTTGCAGTTCACTGGTCTGCGGGATCAGTTTTGTTGGTGACGTGACTTTCATTTCGCCTCTCTGACCTAAGCGCGTGGGCGCGTTCTTCGCCTTTTGTTCGCTCATGCTATCATAGATCCTCGGGCCGCCCAACAGGAAAGCTGGAGCTCATCATCCGATCCCGCCCGAAAGCCTCTGCCCGGCGTGGCAACGGCTTCCAGACAAGCGCAGCACTTTGATTATACGCTTGCTCCAGGCGTGAAATTCGGGGAGATCCGAAGGTTTGCAGAATAGGGTGGCAGCATATTTTGTAACTGAGGGCGAAACCGTAAGCTGCAATCCTCAATTGGAACGGCGACGAATGGGCGCAAAAAACCTTCTGCCTCGCATTATTGACTTTGGCTCTTTGAATTTTGATAATAACGTGCTGCATTGGGATCAAAAAAAGAGTTAACTTAGAAGAAGAAACAGATCTTTTTCCCGAGGAACGGAATGGCGACGATTACATCGGCTCATAAGCTATCCAAGCTATCGAAAGACGCGCTTATCCACGCCTATCGCGTCATGTATATGTCGAGGAAGATCGACGACAAGGAAATCCAGCTCAAGCGCCAGAACCGCGCTTTTTTTCAGATCAACGGCGTCGGACACGAAGCCATCAACGTGGCGACCGCCATGCATTTGAAGCCGGGGGTTGACTGGTTCTATCCCTATTACCGGGACCGGGCTTTCTGCCTGCAGATCGGCCTCACAGCGCTCGACATGCTGCTGGGTACCGTGGGCGCCAAGGATGATCCGAATTCGGGCGGGCGGCAGATGCCTTCGCATTGGAGTTCGAAGGCCCTCCACATTGTTTCCGGCTCCAGTCCCACCGGCACCCAGATTCTGCAGGCCGTGGGGGCGGCAGAAGCGACCCGGTATTTTTCCCGCGTGCCGGAAGCCGCTGAGCTGGCTTCCACTTTCTACTCCGACGAAATCACCTACACATCCCTGGGCGATGGCGCATCGAGCGAAGGCGAGTTCTGGGAATCCCTGAATTACGTCTGCCTTCGCCAGTTGCCAGTGCTCTATGTTGTGGAGGATAACGGATACGCCATCTCGGTTCCCGTGGACGATCAGACCGCCGGAGGCAGCATCTCCGGGCTGGTGAAGGATTTTCCCGGCCTCATGACCGTGGAATGCGACGGTACAGATTTCGTGGAAAGTTATGAGGCTGCGGGGAAAGCCGTTTCCTATGTGCGCACGCAGAGGAAGCCCGCCCTCATCCACGCTCACGTCATCCGGCCTTATTCACATTCCATGTCGGACGACGAGCGGCTCTATAAACCGGAGGAGGTCCGGCAGGAAGAAGCCAAGCGCGACCCGGTGCAAAATCTCGCCCACTACCTGTTGAATGAAGGGTTCGCCACGCAAGAGGAATTGGAGACGCTTGAGTCGGAGGTGAATCACGAGATTCGCGAGGCTACGGACAAAGCCCTCGATGCCGCGCCACCGTCGCCCGAAAACCTGCTCGATTTTCTCTATTCCCCGACCGTTGATCCCACTTCCGAAAGATTTGACCATCCGGCCAAGCTGCACGGCGAGCCCAAAACTATGGTGGACCTTCTGAACGCCTGCCTGCGGGATGAGATGGCGCGCGATCCGCGCGTGGTCGTCTACGGAGAAGATGTTGCGGATTGCAGCCACGAAAAGGATCTGGAAAGGCTCAAAGGCAAGGGAGGCGTTTTCAAGGTGACCCACGGCCTGCAGCGCCGTTTTGGCATTGCTCGCTGTTTTAACGCTCCGATCGCCGAGGCCAGCATTGTGGGCCGGGCCATGGGCATGGCAACACGCGGCCTGAAGCCGGTGGTGGAAGTGCAGTTTTT
>JAKASH010000557.1 GCA_021828225.1 Acidobacteriota bacterium
ATAAGTCAACTGGCCCTCGTGGATGATGACGCCGGCGTCCGCTTCGCCTTTCGCCACCTTGTCCAGAATCTCATCAAAACGCGTCTCCACCGCCTCGATGTCGGATTCGTAGAGACGGAGCGCCAGGTAGGCGGTGGTCTTTTTCCCGGGGATGGCGACTCGTTTCCCCTTGAGTCCTTCGCCTTGCAGGGAAGCGCGCGAAACCACAATGGGGCCGTAACCGTCACCGAAGCTTGCCCCGGAAGACATCAGGATGTAGCGGTCAGCGAGTTCCGCGTAGGCATGAAATGAGACGGCTGTGATGTCGTACACTTCATCGAGGGCTTTCCGGTTCAGGGTCTCAATGTCTTCCAGCACGTGGGTGAAGGCCAGGTTGCCGGTGGAGATTTTTTTCGTCGCCAGCGCGTAAAACATGAACGCGTCATCGGAATCGGGACTGTGCGCCAGGCGGAGTTCAATCACGGGCGGAGGTATCTTAGTCCCTTGTTCGGCAGATTTCTCAAGCATTGTGTCTCTAATGTCCGTATGACGAGAATTGAAAATGAACATTCTATCACAATCCCAGATTTCCTCTCAATCGCACCCTGTATCGAGCACAGATCCCCCAATTCAATGGGGAGAGACTCATTAAGATTTTGTCGGCACTGTGTCAGCTATGGCGCTGAGGCTTTCAGGCAACAACTCAGCAGCAACAGCGAGCAGGGGGCTGTGAAGGGGTGAACCTCTCGGGCAGAGCTGTGTTGACCTGGGACTGCATGCTAATTGAAAGCACACAGTCAGCTTGAAACCACTGAAGTTTGTGCGGCTGACTCACTTGTCTTTGCCTCTATGCTAGAATGACCTCGACCTCTCTTTATTACCTTCTTTCAAGTTCTTCGCTTCCAAGAGGTCATAATGAACCACATGATGGGTTTGTTTGATTGTTTGCTCCAGGTTAGGGGAATCTGAGTGCCATTTATTGAAGCGCTGCTCTTGCTTCTGCTCCTCTCCCGCACTTTTGGAGAAATCGCGGAGCACTACGGCCAGCCCGCCATGCTGGGGGAAATTGCAGCGGGGGTTATCCTCGGTCCTTCCGTCCTTGGGGTGGTTCGTTTCACGGATGAAATCCGGGCGCTTGCGGACTTGGGCGTGTTGTTGCTTGTTTTTCTGGTCGGCATGGAAATGGATTTACCGACCCTTTGGAAGTCATTCCGCGGCCGCGGCGTCTTCGTTGGCACTGCCGGATTTGTCTTCCCCATGCTTCTCGGGATCGCCGTGGGCCTGCTTTTCGGTCTGAACACCACGCGGGCGATCTTTATAGGCTTGTGTGTTGCTATCACAGCCCTTCCAGTGAGTGTCCGGATTCTGATGGATCTTGGCAAGGTCCAGACTGAAATAGGCCAGAAGATCATTTCAGCGGCTGTCTTCAACGACGTAATATCGCTTTTGATTCTTGGCGTGATCCTCGATGTCAAAAGTAAAGGCGGAGGTCCCGCCACTGCCTTTGCGTCTATGGGCCTGGCGTTGCTGAAGACGGTTCTGTTCATGATTGGCGTCGTCGTCGTCGCCCGCGTCGTAAAGCGCTATTCTCCCCAGCGGTTTCTGTGGTCTCGAAACCCGTTTGACCGGCTGCTTGTCATGCTGAAAGGAAAGGAGTCGGTCTTTGCGGCAGTTCTGCTGTTCGTCATCGCCTTTGCCAGTTTTTCGCAAGCCCTTGGCCTGCAGTTCGTGGTGGGGGCCTTCTTTGGATCGATGCTCCTCACATATGAGGTTCTGGGAAAGGCCAAGTTCCTTGAAGTTCAGAAGACGGCGTCCGATGTCACTATGGGCTTCCTCGGCCCTGTCTTCTTCGCGGCAATCGGGCTTGAATTTGATGCCGCAAGCCTGAGGAACTGGGGATTGGTCGCGGCAATTCTTGTTGCGGCCTTTGTCGGCAAGATCTTCGGCGGGTACGTGGGTGGCCGCCTCGCCAGGCTCACAAAAGAAGAAAGCTGGGCCGTCGGGATCGGTCTGAATGGCAGAGGGATCATGGAACTGGTCATTGCAAATATCGCCTTGTCCAACGGCTTTATTGGACAAAGGCTGTTTACGACTCTTGTGCTGATGGCCGTGGTTACTACTTTTGCTACGCCATTCCTACTGAAGCGCGCGTACGTTCAACTGCCCGCAGAGAGTTCGCAGCCTGTCACCAAAACCTCGTAGCGGTACACGTCGAGCAGTTTCTCGAAGCTCACGGGGGCTCGACGTTTTGCAGATCCCAAGCGTGCATACCGGTTGCTCCCTTAGACCGCAGACGAACACGGCAGACATGGAGGTTGCTGGCGGACGGAGGAGATAAACATAGGCCCGCCAGGTCCCTTGCCTTTCTTGACAACAGCGCCAGTTTCCCCAACAATGGCCATTTATTATTCGTGATGGATTTGTGTTCTGGGAGCCCTGGGTTTTCAGGACCGAAAACGAGAAAGGTGTAAGCATGCGTTGGAGCCAGGTTTTTATCCCGACGCTCCGGGAAGTACCGGCGGAGGCCGAAGCGCCCAGCCATCAACTTCTGCTGCGGTCGGGTTATGTTCGGCAGGTTGCGGCTGGGGTGTACGCCTACCTGTATCTTGCCCAGAGATCGTTTCTCAAGATCACGCGCATTATTCGCGAGGAGATGAACCGCATCGGGGCGCAAGAGTTTTATCTGCCGGCATTGAATCCTGCTGAACTCTGGAAGGAATCAGGCCGATATGATTTATTTGGAGAGACGATGTTCAAGTTCCGGGACCGCAATCAGCACGATATGTGCCTGGGCGTGACCCATGAAGAGGAAATGACGAACATCGCGCGGGGAGAAATCCGGTCTTACAAACAGCTTCCCCAGCTCTGGTACCAGATTCAGGAGAAGTTCCGGGATGAGCCGAGGCCCAAATCCGGTCTGCTCCGCCTGCGGCAGTTCATTATGAAGGACTCCTACTCTTTCGACCTGGACGATGCCGGCCTGGAAAAGAGCTACCAGAAGCATTACGACGCTTACTGCCGCATCTTCGACCGCTGTGGTTTGAACTACGTGATTGCGGATGCGTACTCGGGAGCCATGGGGGGAACCGTCTCGCACGAATTCATGGTGCCCACCAATTCCGGTGAAGACCACGTTGCCATTTGCGAATGCGGCTACGCGGCCAACCTGGAGAAAGCGACGTCGGGGGTTGCGCCGGTTGAGGAATTGCCGGGGGATGCCGCTCCCGAACCCTTTCCGACTCCGGGGCAGAAAACCATCGATGACCTGGTGAAGTTCACGGGCGAACCCGCCTCTCGGATGATCAAGACGCTGGTTTACATCGTTGAAAGCAAGCCGGTGGTTATTCTTCTGCGCGGCGACCATGCTTTGAGCGAAACCAAGCTCGCCTCCGTG
>JAKASH010000558.1 GCA_021828225.1 Acidobacteriota bacterium
AACATTTAGGCCGCCGTGTATAGAAGGACCGCGTTTGTATTCAAACTTCATAATTCGTTCCTCATTCGGCAAGAACCCTCGACATGCAAATTCAGGCCGGAGGTTCGCGGGCAAAAGCCGCAGCGTTAAAAGGCGAACGCTGCGCTACAACAACAAGAAATCCGGCGGTGAGGACACCGCCGCTACAATTCGCCATTTGATTTCAACTTCATAATTCATTCGTAGCGCAGCGCCTCGATCGGATCGACCTTCGTGGCTCGGCGGGCGGGGATGTAGCAGGCGAGCAATGCCACGGCGGTCAGGATCAGAGAGACGGCGATGAACGTGAGCGGATCGGTGGGCTTGACGCCGTAGAGCAGGCTTGCGAGGAATCGCGTCAGGGCCAGCGCGCCGGCGATACCCACGCCCACGCCGATCAGCGCCAGCTTCAAGCCCTGCCCAATCACGAGCCGCAGCACATCGCGCCGCTCGGCGCCCAGCGCCATCCGAATGCCGATTTCGTGCTGCCGGGCGGCGACCGAATACGCGACGATGCCGTAGATGCCAATGGCCGCCAGGACCAGGGCCACGCCGGCCAGCAATGTCAGCAGCAGGGCGACGAAGCGCTGCTGCGCGGAGGATTCTGAGACCACCTGCTCCAGTTCGCGGACGCCATAAATCGGCAGGTCTTTGTCGAGATTGCGCACCGCGCCGCTTACGGCGGAGACCAGGCTGAGCGTTGGTGTCGCCGTACGAATGACGAGCGCCATGCCGGGCAGCGTGTCTTGCGACTCCGGGAAATACGCCTCCGGGATGGCCGGCCGTTCGAGCCCGAATTCGCGCACGTCGCCGGCCACTCCTACCACGGTGATCCATTTCGGATTCTTCTGGTAGCCTCGCGAAAAGTGTTTGCCCAGCGGATCCTCGTTGGGCCAGAAGTGCCGGGCCATGGTCGCATTGATGACGGCGACCCGTGGAGATTTGTCAGTATCCGCCCCAGTGAAGTCGCGACCCTTGAGCAGGGGAATCTGCAAAGTGTGGAAGAAGCCCGGCGTCACCCGGCAGTTCTCGACCAGCGGGCCTGACCACATGTTCTTGGGGATGGGCTGTCCTTCCACGTAGATCGTTCCGCTGCTGCCACCCTGGAGCGGAAGCTCACTTCCGGCGGACGCCGACACGACGCCGGGAAGCGCGCGAACGCGGTCGAGAAGCTGCTGGTAGAAGGCGACCACCTGGGCGTCTTTGGAATAGGATGTTTGTGGCAAGGAGAGCCGCAGCGTGAGAACGTGATCCGCGTCGAAGCCGGCGTGTACGCCCAGCAGACGGACGAGGCTGCGAATCGCCAAGCCGGAGCCGATCAGCATGACGAGGGCGAGCGCCACTTCGCCTGTTGTAAGCAGGCTGCGGGCGCGGTGGTGTGGCGACGAAAGCGCGCGTCCACCTTCCTTCAGAGCTTCATGCAGGTCCGTGCGCGAAGACTGGAGCGCCGGGATCAGGCCACCCATGGCTCCGGCGAGGAAAGCAACAAAGAAGGTGAAAAGGAAGACGGTGGAATTGAGCTCGACATGCGCGACGTTCGGAATGTAGCCCGCCGGCGCCGCATGGATCAGGACTCGCAACGCTCCCCAGCCGACGGCCAATCCCGCGCCGCCCGCAATCACAAAGAGCAAAACGCTTTCGGTGAGCAACTGTCGAACGAGCCGCCAGCGGCCCGAACCCACCGCCAGCCGTACGGCGATTTCGCGCTGGCGCGCGATGGCCCGGGCCAGCAGAAGGTTGACCACGTTCACGCAGGCAATCAGCAGCAGGAAACCCACCGCCGCGAAAAGCACCATCAGCGCAGGCCGGATGCGTCCGGTCAACTGGTGGCGCATGCTGCTCACCTTGGCGATCACGCCGGTGTTGGTGTCGGGATACTGGTGCGCAAGCCGCGAAGAAACCGTCTCCATGTCGGCGCGGGCCTGGGCGAGGGTGACGCCCGGCTTCATCCGCGCCATCACCCACATCCAATGGTTTCCGCGATTCTGCTTCCACGCCGGCTGCTCCAGGTTGATCGGCACCCAGTACTCCGGGTTGCGCCCCCAGATTTGTGGAAAGCGGAGTGAGCGCGGCATGATGCCGATCACGTCGTAAGCCTCGCCGTTCAGGGTGATCTTCCTGCCGACGACGCCCGGATCGCCGCCAAACGCGCGCTGCCACAGGCCGTAGCCGAGGATGACGACGTGATTGTGGCCGGGCTGGGATTCATCAGCGGCAAAAGCTCTTCCCCGGAAGGGCTCGACTCCCAGCACCGTGAACACGTTCGTTGAAACGGCAAAGCCAGAAAGCTTGAGCGGCTCGCCCGAGCCGGTGAGCGTGGCGCTGTCAACCGTGCCCGCTGCCATGCCCTGGAAAACTTTGTTCTGCTTCTGCCAGTCTTTAAAGTCCGGCCCGGTGTCAGGAAAAGTTTCGCCCGGGGCACTCGGTTCGGTCTCCCAGATGGTTACGAGTTGCTGCGCGTTCTTGTAAGGCAGGGCGCGCAACAGCACCGCGTTCACCACGCTGAAGATCGCAGTGTTCGCTCCAATACCCAGTGCCAGCGTCAGAATGGCGACGGCTGTGAAGCCAGGATTTCTGGCCAACATGCGAAGGCCATACTTTAAATCCTGAAGTAATGTGCTCATGATTCGCCTCCGCACAAGAAAGGGAAAATTATGAATTGTGAATTATGAAAGACTGCATCTCACAAGGACCGCGTTTGTATTCGAACTTCATAATTCGTTCCTCATTCAGCAAGAACCCTCGACCCGCGAATTCCGCCCGGAGGTTCGCGGGCAAAAGCCGCAGCGTTAAAAGGCGAACGCTGCGCTACAACAACAAGAAATCCGGCGGTGAGGACACCGCCGCTACAGCAAATCCGGCGGTGAGGACACCGCCGCTACAGCAAACCCGGCGGTGAGGACACCGCCGCTACAGCAAATCCGGCGGTGAGGACACCGCCGCTACAGCAAATCCGGCGGTGTTACCAGCAAAAGCCGCAGCGTTATACACGGTGCAGTAAGTAGATTCGCAGCCAACTTGTCAGGGCATGGCTTCAGCCGTGCCGTTACGGGAGCCGGTACTCTAACCGGCTTTAGCCGCTGAGGGCCTCAGGGGCTGAAGCCGCGGATGCTGCCCAGGCGTTCCTTGCGGCATGGCTGAAGCCATGCCCTGACGACTGCCACACCGCGCATGCGCAAACATTTAGGCCGCCGCTACAGAACCCAGAACCCAGCGGCGCCACGTCATTCGTAACTCGTAATTCTGATTTCACTAATCACTCAATCCTTACTGATCCATCCGTCCTGCAGGTTGATGATGCGGCTGCCGTAGGCCGCCCAGGCTTCGTTGTGGGTGACCTGGATGATGGTGG
>JAKASH010000559.1 GCA_021828225.1 Acidobacteriota bacterium
CTGAACTTGCTGCTCAGCTTGTGATCGATTCGAATGCTGTAGGAGTCGAGCGTCGCCGGGTCGGAGAAACTGGCATTGAACTGTGCCGCGCCAGTCGCCGGGTTGTCAGTGCCGTTGGGGACCGGATACGCGTCGAGAAAAGGTTTTGTAGCCGAGACGGCATGCTGGCGGGCGCTCAGATCAGGGACGTCAGTGAATTTCGTCTGTGGAAGTCGAAGCCGAAGACCCTCGTAGGAGAAGAAGAAGAACGTGCGATCCTTGAAGATGGGTCCGCCGACGGTCCCTCCAAAGTCATTCTGGTGCTCGGTCGGCTTCGGCAAACCGGCCTGGTTCGCAAACCAGTTGTTCGCATCGAGGTCGTAATTGCGGAGGTAATCGAACGCCGTTCCGTGGAACCGGTTCGTGCCCGACCGTGTCAGAATCGAAATCTGCGCCCCTGGCACCCGGCCAAACTCCGGTGCGTAGGTGGACGTTTGAATCCGAAATTCTTGCATGTCATCGACGGAGACCAAACTGTTTGTTCCGCCAAGCACGCTGAACGAACCAACCGCTCCGGCAACACCATTACCCCCGTCGTAATTCGCCCCGATCCCAATATTGGCGCTGACTCCGTCGACCATCCAGTTGTTGGCCGCCGTGCGCTGCCCATTCACGCTGAACTGCCCCTCCGAGCCTTCCTCACTCGGCGTTAAAACGACGCCCGGCGTGAGGTCGATCAGGGTCTGAAAGCTGCGGCCGTTGAGCGGCAGATTGTCGACAAACTGACGATCAATCACTGTGCTCACTGACGCGGACTGTGTGTTCACAAGGGACGCCCCACCTCTGACAGTGACGGTCACCGAAGCCGCTCCGATCGGGAGGGTGAAGTTGATGGCTAGAGCGCCTTGAACATGCAGGGTAATGTCTGGCTTGATGATGGTCTTGAAGCCGATCCGTGAAACCTGAAGGAGATACATTCCAGGAGGGAGATTCGGGACGACGTAAATGCCTTCGTTGTTCGTCTTCGTCGGATACTGCACTTGGGTGGCTTCATTGACGACTAGAATGTCGGCGCTGGGGACGACCGCGCCACTGGGGTCGACAACTCGTCCGCTGATTGTACCGTTCGGGGATTGGGCCATCGCTGGCATCACGAACAGCAGACAAGCCAGAAAGAGGAAAACAATCGGACAGGATTTCAAGCGGCATCTCCTCACGTAGACGGAATGGGCTACGCTCATACGGTCTACGTGGGAGAAGGCGCACTTGTACCACCCGATGCTCATTGAAGACCCACAGAGATGCTTGCGAGCGACCGCGGGCAGGCCGGCTACGGATGGTTCGGCTGTACTCGGAGGTAAGCGTAAAGGAGGCGCTTGCCACTCGGCCGGGGGCTCCCGCCATTCGGTTCTACGGTCACAAAGACCGCATCAATCTGTGCCAGCTCGCGCGGGTTGTCGACCTTGAGAACCCAGCGCTTTCCGGAAACGTCGTCGCGATAAAAGATGCCTAGATTGAGTGCCTGCTGGGTGTCTGGGCCGCGTTGGCCCCAGGCCTGGAACGTACTCGCCTTTGTGACGCCAGGCTGCTGGTCCAGGTCATAAGCATAGAAGATCAGGGACCTACCCTTTGTATAGAAAATGCGGCCGAACGGCTTCCGAGTTGAACCGTCACGCCCCACGTCGTACACCTCGGCGATGTAGAGATTGCGAGCCGCAATCAGATCCCGGATGTCGCGGTCGTAGCCGAGGAGCTGTCTCTGTTTGGCGATGGTTTGCTCTTGGTCTTGCAGTTGGGCGGAGAGATGGCTGATCTTGCCTTCAAAATCGTTCGCGCGCAATTCGTCCAGGGTGCGCTCTTGCTGCATAGCATTGAGCCTGGTTTTGAGCCTCTGCAAGGACTCTTGAGCGGCATCCAGTTTCTGGGCGAAATCGCTTCGTTGTTGCGCGACCTGCAGCTTCTCCGCCTGGTCGTTCTGCAAGGATCGCTTTAAGCTGGCTTGGGCGGTTTTCATTTCCGCTAATGCCGCTGACCCACTCGCGATCTCGTTTTGCAGCGCGCGTATGGTTCGATCGCGTTCCCCGAGCTGAGTGTTAAGAACTTCGCGCTCATGGCTCAGGTCGCTGATTTGCCGTTCCAGGGCGTTAACTTTGGAATTCAGCTCTGCGGCGACGGGATTCGATTTGGCTCTCGCTGCTTCAAAGCCGGTATGTCGCCCTGCCTGATACGAGTAGACTCCCAAAGCAATCATGAGCAGTAATGCGGCGGCAAGCGGCATCCACACGTATGTCCAATTAACTTGCGCAAAACGGCGGCCGTTTCGATTCGCGACGAAGGAATCCGTGCCTTGTTTGAACCCATCGGCATCTGCACAGACTTTTTCGGTTTGGGCAGAAGTGAGAGTCTCTGCCGCTTTCTGAAGGCCACTTGTGCTTGAGGCGTCTTCCAACAAGCCAGCCGGAGAGAATTTCGAAGCCAGTAGCGGCACGCCAAAATCAGCAGTCGCCTCAAACTCTTTGAGCGCCTGCTGGCATTCGGAGCACACGGCGAGATGCTCCCGGAGTTTCTGCTGTTCTTCTTCGGTCAGTTCCCCTGTTGTCGAGATGGCACAGAGCTCGAGGAACTCCTCGTGGGGTCGCTTACCCGACCGTCCTTCGGCCTTTCCTCTATTACTTCTTTCCGGCATAATCGTCAGCTGCCTCGCACCTTACGCCCAAACATCTGCCTCCGCAACTTGTCGAGGCCCCGGTAATAGTGATGCCTTACCGTTCCCACTGGCTGAGCGAGTTTTGCGCTGATTTCCGCCAGGGTGTAGCCCTCAAAAAAATACAGCCGCAATGTTTCGCGCTGATCTTCCGAGAGCGCGCTGAGCAGCTTGTCCAAACCATTACGTCCAAACACGGCCTCCGGCGAATAATCGTCCTCGGTGGTCGGTATGCCGACCACCTCGGTGGCTGCGCTTTGTAGGTCTTGCTGATTGTAGAAGTGCCGAACGGCCAGGCGCCGCCGCCGCTCAATCGCTCTTTGGTAGGCCATCTGAACAATCCAGGACCTTGCAGAGCCTTTCGAACTATCGAAGATTGCGCACCTACGCTGAATGAAGAGAAACACATCCTGGACCAAATCTTCGGCCTCCGCGTGATCCCTGAGAATACGTTCCCCGATGCTCCGAACAATTCGTGCGTATCGTTGGAACAGATGTCCGAGCGCTTGCTGGTCGCCTCTTGCAAGAAATGCAATCAGGACCTCGTCCGCTTTCTCACTCCCGATGTCGCGGTTGGGTTCTGCTGTCCGCTGGAGCAGAGATAACCGTGTTGCTGTGGAGGAGCTCACCTGTTTGCCAACCGTAAAAAATGTCCGGGCGGAGCCCCTCTGTAATTGAGGAAT
>JAKASH010000560.1 GCA_021828225.1 Acidobacteriota bacterium
TTTAATCCGCGGAAGGTAAAAAAGAGCTTAGAGACCGGTCGATCTCCCTCAACGTGTACGCATCCTTACCCGGTCCTCAGCTTAGTGAGAAAGGAGTATCCCTTGGGCGTGCTTCCAACTTCCTACAGTGTTCACAAACATCAGGCGCTGGTTGAACGCAATCGGCTGGTGCTGGAACAGCTTCCGCAGGTGCGTTGCATCGCGCAGAGAATCCACGCTCGCCTTCCGCACCACATTCAGTTGGAAGACCTTGTGAATACCGGCGTTCTGGGCTTAATCGAGGCGCTCGCCAAGTTTAATCCCCGGAGGAATGTGCAGCTGCAATCCTACGCTCGCTACCGCATCCAGGGCGCGATCCTGGACAGTCTTCGCGAGCAGGACTGGGGGTCGCGGCTGCTGCGGCAGAAGGGACGGCAACTTGAAACGGCGCGCGAGAAGTTGCGCGCCCAGTTGGGGCGATCTCCCGCACAGGCGGAACTTGCTGAGGAAGTGGGAATCTCTGATCGCCAGCTCCAGCAGCTTTTACGTGACCTGCAAGGTTTGGATGTTACCAGCCTTCAGGAACCGGCGTTCTCAGAAGGATACTCCCTCGGCGAGAAGATGGCGGACACGGCCGAAGAGAATCCTTTCACCTTGTGTGAGCGCGCGGAGATGAGCAGCTTGCTGGAACAGGCCATGTCCACGCTGCCGCTTCGGAAGAGGCAAGTCATGGAATTGTATTACTTCAAAGGCCTGACGATGAAGGAGGCGGGAATTCGTATGGGAGTGTGTGAATCCAGAATTTCGCAGATCCATACCGCGGCGGTCGAATCACTCAAGGCAAGAATGAATGAGGTCCTGTTGTCACGGCAGAAGGAAGAGTTTTTCAGCCCACAGCCGCAGGCAAAGGAGGCCTTGCCTACCAGTGTTGCTTCGCAAGCGCAGCAGCGCAAGGCAACTGCACCGCTGCTCCCAGAACCGCGTCCCAGTGTTTCATCCCGGACGCAGCGACCATACCCGGCAGGCCGTCGATACAGAAAATCTCCCCTCTTGCTACTGAAAAACCTCCGCCAGAGTGCATAAAGGGACGGCTGCCCATTTTGCACGGGTTCGAAAAAGGAAGATGGGCGCCAGCCTTCCATTGGATGAAAGGCTTCTCCGGCGCCCTATTTTCAAAGGGTTCCCCGCAAGCGGCAACGGCGGGCCGCAACTATTCCGGAAACCGCGCGGGGTCGCGCGCCAGACCTGCTAAGCGGTTCGAAAGCTGCTGATCGCACCGGCTTCGTCATTGTGGACATCGAAAACAGTATAAAGCTTGGTAATCTGTAACAAGTCATGCACTTTCTTGGTAAGGTTGAGCAGCTTGAGTTGTCCTCCCTGGTTTGAAACCGCCGTATAAGCGCTGACCAGTTCTCCTATTCCGGAGCTATCAATATAAGTAACATCGGCTAGGTTCAAGAGAATATTCTTTTGGCCCTTGCCAAGTTGCTCGCGGATTACTTCTCGCAAAAGCTTGCACGCCTCGCCGAGTGTGATTCTCCCGCTAACGTCCACGACGGTTACGGAATCAACCTGACGCACTGTCGCTTTCATGCTCACGGCCTGTTCCTCCTTGGTTTGGCTGAATTGTAGAAGTTAAATGCTTTACCATGATCACTTCAGCCCCTGCGCCTGGAAAATTCTCGACCCTGAATTCGTCCATAAACTTGCGAACCAGGAATATTCCCCGTCCGGAAATATTCAGGAGATTTTCTTTGGCCAGAGGGTCCGGCACCGTACTCGGATCGAATCCCTTTCCTTGATCTCGAATGTGAATTTCGAGCCGATCCGCAAAGATCACAAACTTAATTTGAACTTTCTTGCGGGGGTCTTCCTTGTTGCCGTGGCGAATAGCGTTGATAACCGCTTCGTGCACGGCCATCTCGATCTGGAAACCGGCTTCCTCGTCGAATCCCGCCGTTGCAGAAACACTACGGGCGATTCCCCCGGCAACTTCGACGTTCTTGAGCTTGCTTTCGAGGATAACCTCGACAACGCTAGCGTCAGGCTTCATTCCTGGTAACGAAATAACCCCCGGCACGAAACTACAATACAGATTGCAGAAAGTCAACGAAGTTGAATATCCAATTTTCGGACAGCAGAGCCTGGCGGACGAACCAGGCTGAACCACCCAAATTATCTCATGGAGTGCCTCGCCTTGGGAGTATAATCCTCGCCAAAGATGCGGTGATCCGCTGAGAGGCAGCGAAGACAGTCAGACGTGGAGGGCGTGACAGCAGAATGACCAGGCTAGCAAGATTCTTCCTATTGACCTTCATTATTGTCGAACTGGGAATGTTCGGGGGCAAACAATTTCCGGCGCAGACGTCGCCACGAAGTTTCCCGCAGGGAGCGCGCCGACCGCACAGGCCGGTCCGCCCGCCCAGACCATCCCCGGTTGTCGCCCCGGCTTCCCATGCTTCGGTGCCGTGGTCGGCTCAACTTTCTCGTGATCGTCGCACGGTCAGTCTGGCTTACGACGGGATAACGTGGGTCATGGGCCTGCGTGTCGAAGTGACCGCAGGCAGTCCGATCCTGAGTTCGACAGCTCCGGGAGCAAAACTCGTTCCCGTGGTTTCTTCCCAATCGGGCCAGTGGCTGTTCAAGGTCCAGGGGCACACGCCCTACGAAATTGTCCTGAACAGTAATGGGCCCGGCTTGGAAGTTTCGATTTCCGGCTTCCCATCCGGGGGCGAGGCGCAGGCTGCGATTGTGGCCGATATCGATGGAGGGCCGGACCCGATCCAGGTCCGCCTGACCGATCCCCACGATGGCATCCTGCAAATGGTGAGCGGCCGAGCCACAAGCACGCTCAACGACTGCGTCTATGACCGTTTCCGCGACCAGGCGCTCCGGGTGCTGGCCCGCAAAACCAGCTTCAGACCAACGGCCGGCGGCTTTGAAGTCAGTGCTTCCGACCCGCTCGGCAACACTCCACATTGCCGATTTGAAGTGGTTCAGCATGTCTATGGGCGGAGGCTGCCCTTCTACGCCCCGCTCGACAAAAGCGAGTGGCCGCATGCGCCAGTGGGCTGGATTTCCTGGTATGACTACTTTTCACATGTAACGGAACAGGACATCGTGAAGAATGCCCAGGCAGTTGCCAGCTACTACAAACCCTTTGGGCTCAAGTATTGCGTGGTTGACGCCGGATGGCAGGCTGCCGGGGACGGCGAGAAAGGCTCGCCCATCGGAGGCGACTGGAACGCATGGAATAAGAAATTCCCGCATGGCATGAAGTGGCTTGCCGACCAGATTCATGCACAAGGGCTGAAGGCTGGACTCTGGCTTTCAGTTTTTGGAAATGCCGATCAGCAATTCTACGACGAATATCCCACCTGG
>JAKASH010000561.1 GCA_021828225.1 Acidobacteriota bacterium
CATCTGGCGCACGAATTGGAATTAGCGATGAGGAAAACGCTTTTCATTATCTCCGACCTGCACCTCGGCGGGGCAGGGGGGTTTGAAATGTGCCCAGAAGAAGGCCGGGCACGCTTGGTGCGCTTCATTGACTGGGTAGCGACCCAAAAGCAAGACTGCGCGGAGGTTTGCTTGATCCTGAACGGCGATATTGTTGATTTCCTCGCTGAGGAAGACGAGACCGGATTCGCTGCGTTTGTCGTCGACGAAAAACGGGCCCAGCGCAAGCTTGCCCGCATCATGGATACTTGTGAGGATGTGTTTGCAGCGCTGCGCCGATTTGTCGTCTCTGGCAACCGGCTTACGCTTCTCATCGGCAACCACGACATAGAACTGTCGCTGCCCGCCGTGCGCAGGCATTTCCTTGGCCTACTGGGCGACGGACGCATTGAATATTTATACGACAATGAGGCATTTACGGCTGGCCCGGTATTGGTTGAGCACGGAAATCGCTACGACAGCTGGAACATGGTCAACCATAATGAGCTGCGCCAGATCCGTTCGCAGCTTTCGCGGGGTGAACAGACCTTCGCCTTTTCGGCCCAACCAGGCAGCGAACTCGTCGCTCGTGTCATGAACCCAGTAAAGAAGAGATTTAGTTTTGTCGATCTACTCAAGCCTGAGACCGGTGGCGTCGTTCCGATCCTTTCAGTGCTCGATCCAGGGCTCTGGAGGGAGGTGGCCGCCGTTATTCGCGAGAGCGCCGCCGCGTGGAATCGGGGCCGGTTTAAGGGGGATGGGATTCCCGAGCGCCGCGACTACGTCGGGACGGCGAAGGCGGAAGAGGGGCCAGTCACACAACAAGTGCCACTGCTGCCGGAGACGATCCGTGTGCCGCTGGATGAGGCCGACAAAGCCGCGGCAGAAGCCCTGCCGTCTGGAGGTCAAGTCGGTTATGTCAGAGGCATCGCCGTAGCCCTACTCCTTAAACAATTCCGAGCGTGGCGCCATAGTGCGGACGTGACCTTCAATGTCGAACACGAGGACGAGACGTACCTCAAGCCTGCGCGGGAGCGTGCAAAGCGATTTCGCGTCGTTGTCTTCGGCCATACGCACCTCGCGAAGCGCATCCATCTGGAGAACGGTGCGCTCTACCTCAATACAGGGACCTGGGCCGACGTGATGCGCGTCCCGGAGGCAGTCTATAACGGCGATGAGGCTGCTGGTATGCAGGCGCTCAGAAGCTTCCTAGATGACGTGGAGAAGAACAACCTCACCAGCTTCCGGCGCCAGATTGGCACATTTGCGCGCATCGAGCTGGATAACAACGATCAGGTACTGAGCGCCGACGTGTTCTTTTTCGATGACGATGGTAGCACGGCGTCGATCTCGAGTGCCGGTATGCGAGAGAGATTGGCATGAGTTCTTTCAGCTACGACGCGAGGCGGCTGAAGCGCCTCAAGCCTGCTTGCGCGCTCGTCGACACCGGTGACACCCTCGGAACAGGCTTTCTCATCGGGGAGGGCCGCCTGCTTACATGCCATCACGTTATGCGCAATACGGACACGGCCAGCTGTCGCTTCGGCGACGACCTCTCAAAGCTATTCGACTTTCAAGTCGTAGCACGATACCCACAAGTCGATTCCGCTGTGCTAGAGGCACTCCACCCTACCGCGCTCGCTGGCGGGACGCCAATGAAGATCGCCCCCGCCGAGTACAGCTTAGACGATTGGTGGGGCTGGGGCTTTCCGGCACTCGTCGAGGGTCAGGGCGTTCCGATCTGGGGACAGATCGCTGACAAGGACAGTGTCGGGCCCGACGGATGTCACGCGATTCAACTCTTCGCCGAGAATCTCGTCAGCAACACGCAGCTCGGGGGCTTATCGGGCTCACCCGTCCTCATTGGGGACCAAGTCATTGGCATGATTCACCGCGTGCTGGCCGGTGCGAGTGATGGAAACCAGGCGCGCTTCGGTTTGATTTACGCCATCCCTGTGAGCCCGGAGCATCCAGCGTTTGGCGGCAACGTTCCCTTGCTGCCTCACCAACCGGCGCCGTTGTCTCCCGAGGCAACCCCAGCGGAACGGGAACAATTGCGTCTTTTCGAGACGCTGAAGAACGCGTCTTCTGCTCGGTCGATCCTCAAGGTACTGGAGGAGTGGAACGCGAAGGGGAACGTGCCGATGCCCGCCAACGTGGCACACATTGCAGCCGAGAAGCTGCTCGGCATGGGTGCGACAGACGAGGCGCTGGAGGTGCTCGGCGACATTCCCACCCAGTCGCGCGCCGTCCAACTGAGTGCTCTGGCCTATTCACTGCGCGGGGAGCATGACAAGGCACGCGGGCTGATCGCGACCTTGGACCACTCAGCCGAATCGGGCGGCATCATTGGGGGCATCTTTAAGCGCAGATTCTTCGACACTGGTAACCGCGCCTGGCTGCAGGGCGCATTCGAGGAGTACGAGCGCACTCACCAGGTTTCACCCGACCCCTATCCCGCCATCAATGCGGCCGCTATCGCGCTTTGGCTTGGCAAGCCTGAGCTCAGCCGCATACGAGCTTCAGAGGTGCGCGACCTGGTTGAAAAGAAAAGAGAGACCGAGCGTACGCACTGGGACTGGGCTACGCTCGGCGAGGCGGTTTTGCTCTTGGGTGATATGGAGTCCGCGGTCCGCTACTACGGGAAAGCGGTAGCACTTGAACCCAGCCACGGACGCGACATCGCCGTCATGCGACGCCAAGCACGGCGTAACCTCCGTGAGCTAAAGGTTTCCTGGGACCGCTTGGAAGCCGTGCTCACAGTGGGCGGGGTGGCCTGCTTCACGGGACATCGCCTCGATGAACCGGGTCGCCGGTCGCCACGGTTTCCGCGGGACCGTGTCGCAACAGTCGCATCACGTATCCGGAAAGCGCTTGACGAGGCAAACATACATTTCGGCTTTTCTTCCGCCGCAAGTGGCGCCGACATTCTTTTCATCGAGCAGCTTCTCCTGCGCGGCGGTGAGCCGACGGTTTTCCTCCCATTTGTAGCGAAGGAATTCGTCGAAAGCTCGGTCGGGGTCGAATGGCACGAACGATTTGAGGCCATTATGGCGCGCCCGCAAGTTACAATTCACGTCATTGGTGGTTCGAGGCCGACGGACCAGACGCTGGAGGCCGCAGCCTACGCGCGTTGTAATGCCGGAATTCTGGCTGCCGCTGTCGAAGCCGGGCGGCTTTACGACGAAACGCCAGTTCTGATCGCCGTACTCCGGAAAGGTGCGGGGGAGAAAAAAGCGGGCGGAACCGGCGAGGCCGTGAGGCAGTGGGAGGGGCAACTCAGCGGTCAAGTAGTATTGATCAATCCGCTGGATCCATAGATCGCGGCCTCGTCC
>JAKASH010000562.1 GCA_021828225.1 Acidobacteriota bacterium
TTTCAAGCCCCCAGCGTTTGAGTTCGTCCACGGTGATGTTAAACCGCGACATGTCCTCAAGCGGCAGGTAGATTCGATCACGTTGCAGATCAATGCGCACATCCTGCCAGAAATTGGTAAGCTGCAGCGAGGTGCAGATCTTATCGGACAGGGCAAGCAGTTCCGGTTCGCGGTGATCGAACAACTCCAGCATCAGACGTCCCACGGGGTTTGCGGAATACGTACTGTACTGGAGGAGTGATCCAAAATTCTGATGGCGGTTGACCGTTACGTCCATCTCAAAAGCACGGAGGAGATTATCGAGATTAACCACACTCAGATCGTACTTATGAATCGCATCGCTCAGGGCAAGAAATATCGGAAGGTCAATTTCGCCTTCAACGCACTGGTAGAGCCTGCGACGCCACCCCGCAAGAGCCTCCCGACGCCCTTCCACGCCGGGCTCATCCGCAAAGTCGTCGGCCGAGCGGGCAAATGCATAGATGGCGGCCAGCGCATCTCTCTTCTCCCGCGGCACTAGAAGTGAGGCAACCGGGAAATTCTCATAGTGGCGTCGCGCCATTTGCCGGCACGCCGAGTAGGCGGCCTCGAGATCAGAGGTGGAAGATTTCATGCGAGCCTAGCGTCTCCGATTGTGACTTGAGCCATGCGGGATCGCTGAAATCGCAGCGTGGCGAACAGGATTGAATCAAGTCGCTCTTTTATCCCCTGCGATTTCCCGGCTGCATGGCGCCGCACCAAAGGAGTGCAGCCAGCCCGCTCATCGATCGGCTACCCATTACTTCCTTTCGGGCCGCAGCGGACGACGCATGAAAGCCGGAATATCCAGATCATCTTCCGAAATTTCCGGACTCGCCTTTTCCGCTGGAGGCTCCGGCGGAGCCTTTTCCCGGCGCAGCACGGCGGTCTTAACGCTCTGCTGAGCTGTTCGCAGAGCCGGTGATAGACTCGCGGCCGGCTTCAGGCCCATCTTTTCCGATTTAATACCGGTAGCGATCACGGTTACTTTGACCGCATCCTCCATCGATTCATCCAGCACAGCGCCGAAGATGATGTTGGCATTTTCCGCGGCAGCCTGCTGGACGATGGTGGAAGCCTCATGCACTTCGTGCAGAGTCAACATGCTCGATCCGGTGATATTCAACAAAATGCCCTGGGCTCCATTAATCGAAGCATCCTCCAGCAGGGGGCTCGCGATCGCCTGGTTCGTGGCGTCGACGGCGCGTTTTTCCCCACGCCCAATCGCAGTGCCCATCACAGCGTAACCCATGCCTTCCATGATCGTCTTGATGTCCGCAAAGTCACGGTTAATGATGCCCGTGATTGTGATGATGTCCGAAATGCCCTGGACGCCCTGACGAAGGATATCGTCAGCGATACGGAACGCCTCAAAGAAGCTCGTTCCCTTATCCACATATTCCATCAGGCGCTCATTGGGAATGCAAATGACGGTGTCGACCGCCTGGCCCAGTTCTGAGAGTCCGTACTCCGCCTGAGTCATTCTCCGGCGGCCCTCAAAAGCAAAGGGCTTTGTTACCACCCCTACGGTCAGGGCTCCCAACTCTCGCGCCAGGCTTGCCACGATCGGAGCGCCCCCGGTGCCGGTACCGCCTCCCAGGCCTGCCGTCACAAACACCATATCCGCCCCGTCAAGGGCTTCGACAATTTTGTCCGTGTCTTCAAGCGCGGCTGCCCTGCCAACATCCGGATTGGCCCCCGCACCAAGGCCTTTCGTCAACTTCGCGCCCAGCTGGATCTTGAGCGGCGCCTTCGAGGTTTCCAAGGCCTGGAGGTCAGTGTTCGCCACCATGAACTCAACGCCCTCAACATTGGCGGCGATCATGCGGTTGACGGCATTCCCGCCGCCGCCGCCGACGCCAATTACCTTTATTTTGGCGCCGTGTCGCATATTGTCAGAGAAGTCAACGCGTAATTCTTCGGCATTTCCATTATCTGCCATAGTCTCTCCCAACGGTGACAGTTAAGTATTCACGACAGATCATCAATTGTCTGGCCCCCGCAATTTCCCCCATAGTTTGTTCATCAATCCTTTGTTCTGGCGATCCTGCAACAGTCGCATCCGCTTTCCGTACGCGACAAGTCCCACGACGGTTGCGTAGGATGGGTCAGGAAGAACTTCCTCCGAACTTTCCATGTTCATGGGATAGCCAACGCGGACAGGTAATCCCAGCACCTGCTCAGCCAGGGCGACGAGCCCCCCTAACTTTGCCCCACCCCCGGTGAGAACCGCGCCTGCCCCCAGCTGACTTTCCCGGTCCACCTGGTCAACCTCGGTTTTGATCAGCTCCAGCAACTCTGTTGCACGAGGTTCGATGATTTCGCGCAGACGCGCGTAATTCACGATACGGGCCGGGCGTTCCCCAACGCCTGGAACTTCCAGGGCCGCGGATTCCATCATACCCGAGTCTTGCTTTCCCCAAAGCCGCTTAATTTTTTCGGCCTCAGGGATCGGGGTGCGCAAACCTACGGCAATATCGTTGGTAAAGTGCTCGCCCCCGACAGCGATCGATGCCGTGTGCCGGACGCTCCCGTGCTGGTAGACGATCAGGTCCGAAGAGCCCGCCCCCATGTCAACCAGAACAACTCCCAGTTCACGCTCATCTGTCGTCAGGCACGTTTCTGCGCAGGCGAGCGCCTCGAAAACTGTCCCACTGTCCGGAACCTCGATGCCCGCCCTGTTGACGACCGTAACAACGTTTTGCCAGGCCAGGGTGGAGGCCGTAACCAAGTGGACATTCGCTTCCAGTTGCTTTCCGACCATTCCGACCGGATCACGAATGCCGTCCTGGGAATCCAGCAGGAACTCCTGTGGCAGAACATGCAACAACTCGCGGTCAGCCGGTATGGAAATGTTCTGGGCAGCGCGGATCACCTGGCGAATATCTTCCCGGCCGACGCCATGCCCGCGGTTGGCAATCGTGACGGCTCCGCGCGCATTGACGCCTCGCACGTGTGCTCCGCCTACGCCTACGTAGGCCACATCAACGGGGACGCCCGCGGCCGATTCTGCGGCATCTACGGCTTTCTTGATCGAAAGCAGAGCAGCGTCGAGATTGACGATAACTCCTTTGCGCCATCCTTTGGACTCTGCTATTCCCAGACCGGTGACCTCGAGCTTGCCGCTCTCGGTCGGGTAACAGACCATCGCGCAAGTCTTGCTGCTTCCCAAATCAAGTCCAATCAGTGGCTGTTCTTTGTGCGCCAATGAGCTTCTAGTTCCTCTCTGTCTTCTTGACTGCGCCGGATGCAGTGCCCTGCGTGTTCCCGGAATCCTGCCCCGCCGGATTTACCACTACCTGATTCCGAAAGCGTAAGTCAACGGAATC
>JAKASH010000563.1:0-2656 GCA_021828225.1 Acidobacteriota bacterium
AGTCGTCCAGTTCTGAAGCTCTGAATCTCCAGAATCTCCCTATCTTGTGCGCCGGGATATCCCCGCGGTAGGCCATGCGCTCAAGGGTCTTCCGGTGAATTTTGAGCAAGTCGGCGGCGGTGGTGCTGTCAATCAGAGGCTCAAATGAGGGTTCTGCCATTTCGGGTTTTTGAAGCGTATTGGCTTGTTGCATAAGCACTCCCCTGTTGTACTTGGCGCTGACCGCGGCCACTGGTCGAATTCGTCTCCGCCGCGTAGCATTACCGGAACACCATTTGTTGCGTCGGCCCGTTGGCGGCGAGACGATTGTCGCCAAGTTGAAACGCGGATGTGACTAAGATCAAGATTTCTTATTGCCCAGAAGGCAGTTGAAAAATCTCGCCACAACGGCAGCACATGAAGGAACGGTTCCAGCAGTCGCGTCGACGCGGGAGGATGATGTGGTTGAATCTCCAGAGGACAGCGAGCAAGAGAGCGATGACGGTAGAGAATACGAACGCGAACCAGTGCATTTGGCTGACAGCACGCGATTCAAGAATTGTGGTTGGAGAGATGATCACGAGGATAAACCAACTGCCGATGGCAAGCCCGATGAGCCAAGCCAGGATTACGTAGCGATAGCGTTTCTTCAGGGGCGGCGCAGCCTGTTTCGAGAGAGCGGTCTGCGAAGTCCCGATGGCCTTAGAGCTGCCGAATCCCAGAAGCAGGCCGTCAGTGCCGAGCGCCCAGGCATGACCACGCGAACTGGTTTGGATGTCGGAAAGTCCTGCGGCGTGGACCAGTGAGAGTTTTACCGCATCTCCTGAGTTGCATTTTGGACATTGCATAGTGCTGTCCTCCTTTACCAAAGCCCCGGAATAAGCCGATAACGAACCATTAGCATGTAGCCAGCGTACCCGGCCAGTTGGTCTTTCAGGAAGCGGTCTTCGTGAAGTGTACGGCGAAGAATTACGGCGGAGTATAAGAGTGCCGGGACGAGCGCGACATAGGAGCCCAAGGCAATTGCGGTCGCCAGCATGTTTAAAAACATTGCAAAGTATCCGGGATGTCGTATGAAGCGGTAAGGGCCACCGGTTATGACACGATGTCCGCGCTCGCTCTGGAGGCGGATTGCGGTAGAAAAGAATGGATTAACGGTCATGGCCCAGGTTTGCAGGCTCATGAGAAGGGTGACTAATGCGAGGGCGATCACTTGAGCAGGCTGGTTGATACTCCGCGTCCAGCGGAATCGGCCCGCATCAAGAGCGGCGAAGGCAATGGTTGTGAGAAAAAGTAAGCTCGTTCCCTTACCGCTGAAAGGGTCTAGGCCAACGTCACTTGGATTGCTCCTCTCTTCGAGAAGTTCGGGATCGATGACCAAGGCCGCGACGAGAGTGCCCGCCGCAAAAACTGCAAGATAGGCCCGGAGGACCGGAAGATCCATCGTGCCTGCGCATAAGAATGCAAGCCCAGCGATAGCCAGGTTCATAAGCGCCCATCGAAATAGTGCGTTTACGCGCGTCATGGCGTTATCCTAAGCCCAAGTTTCTGGGAAGCCTGCCCCTGAGAGGCAACTTCCGGTTTCTGATGCTGATGCGATTGAGCAACTTGCTCAATCGCGCGCTGGACGGTTCCTTTAGCATATTCCAGCCCATTTTCCGAACTGTGGGGAGGATAAGCGGAAATCGCACGGACCACTTCCTGCGGGTTTTCGCCGCGAGAGATTTTGAAAAATGCGTAAGCGCGGGTGACGGTGAGCCGGGCGTAGTATTCCGGGTTTGGCTTGTCATCGCGATAATCGGCAACTTTCTGAATGAGCTTATTGAGTGGCTCGCCGCGCTCAAGTTTGCGCATCACCCAAGCCCAGTCGTGCTCGGATGGAGTCCGTTGATGGGTCGGGCTGCGCTCAGCCTTCGAAGATTGAGCGGAAGGCTCGGTAGAAGTCTGGGTCGCCTCAAGAGAGATTTTGAAATCCTGTGGGCGATAGGTTTCAGAGCTCAGTTGTTGGGCTTCGATCCGGTGGCCGCCTTCATATTTTTTTTTGTTGAAAAAACCAGGGAGCCGAAGAACTCGTGTGGAATCCGTTGCGGCCGGGTCGCCGCCAAATTCCCTGACCATCGCTCGCATCAGGTTTTCGGATTCTGCTTGGTTCATCCCTTCAACTTTCCAGATTACTTGGTACTTCCCTGGCGAAGTGTTGATAACGAAATTCGGCTTAGGCACAGCGGAGTTTGCTTCGATCTTCGCAAGGGCTTGATCGCCATTCCGGTCTAGGTCAAGGTAAACATGGCGAATGGTTTTCACGTCCGATTTGGTGCGGCCATCGGCATGATCGTTCAATGCGTTTTGCGAAATGTAAATGTCCGACCCCTGAGCGTTCTTGTAGCGCAGCCAGCCCTGGAATCTATCGGCAATGACTTCAGCGGTGGCGATTCGCTGGATAGTCTCAGCATGGCGGCGATTGAGGACGACGAGCGCCAGGCGGTCGGATGGCTCGTAGTTGGCTTTGATGTATTGTTCGGGCGTCAAGGTAAGGGCGTCTCCTAGACTTTGCTCTAGTTTCGGCATGGTTGCTCCTCGCGCGTGTAAACTGGCTTCATGTCGTAACGGTCGGCATCAGGGTCATAGCCGCGAATTTCCAAAACTTCGGAAACGAATCGCTGCCCTGGCCGGCGCT
>JAKASH010000563.1:2666-3337 GCA_021828225.1 Acidobacteriota bacterium
CAATCACGTTCAATGAATCAGCAATGTTCGACTTGATCGCGTGATATGGAAGCTCGATTCCACTTTGCAACACACAGCTCGTGAAGCGCGCAAGGCCCTGCTGGGCGGAAGTGGCATGGACTGTTGATAGCGTTCCAGAATGCCCGGTGTTCAGGAGTTGTAAGAGGTCAAAAGCTTCGCCCCCACGAATCTCGCCGAGTATGATTCGGTCGGGACGGTGGCGAAGCGTAGCCTTCAAAAGATCGCGGATGGTTACGGCCGGAATATCAAACTGCTCCCTGCGCGCCTCCAGTCGAACAAGATTCGGTTTTTGAATCTGAATCTCCGATGTGTCCTCGATGATGACGAGGCGCTGCTCGTCGGGGATGTAACTCGCGAGCGCATTGAGCAGCGTTGTCTTTCCCGTGCCGGTCCCACCGCTGATGAGGATGTTCTTGCGGTCCTGGACGAAACGTATAAGTTCGGAGGCCAAGCATTCGGGGAGGGTGGCCGTGCGGACGAGATCGGCGAGCGCGAAGTGTCGAGAGTTGAATTTTCGGATCGTGAGCGTGACACCGTTGACGCTGCAAGGGGGGATGACGGCCGCGACGCGGCTGCCATCGGGAAGGCGGGAGTCGAGGATGGGCTTGGCCTCCGAAATGTCATCTCCAAGCCGACGGGCAATATTCTTG
>JAKASH010000003.1 GCA_021828225.1 Acidobacteriota bacterium
GCGTGAAGAACTGGCCCGTTTCATTACTCATCGATCATCGAGGACCTGGGTCGCAGAAGAGAACGGCAGAATTGTGGGGTTTGTGGTGGCGGGCCGGCAGCCTGTGCGTGTGGGACACATTATCACCATCGATATTTTAGAAGGCTATCGACGCCGGGGCGTTGGTAGCGAGTTGATGAGTGTTGCAGAAAATTGGGCCCGCCAAGCCAGGCTTGAACTCATGTATCTTGAGACCGCGGAAGATAACCTGGCGGCACAGCACTTCTACGAAGCACGCGGTTATCGGAAGGTCGAAAGGGTCGAGCAATACTACAGCACCGGTCTGGCGGCCTGGGTGATGGTAAAACGGCTGTGATAGTGGCCCGCCAGCGATGCCGCGGGAGATTTCAGGCTGCAAAGCTTCCTTGTCGCTCGGCAGGCTGATTCCGGAGGCTGATTGGCCGGGCGGTTGGTATAATCCTCGTTGAAACTTGAACGCATCTGCAGGTTTGAGAGGTTTTTATGCCCGTGAAACTTGGAGCTCGCGAACGGAACATCATTGTTGTTGCCATTGCAGTCGCGGCGGTGTCGCTGGTTATTGGAATCAAATATTTCTCGCGGGCGTTTCCGGAAGCCTCTCTCACCCTGCGGGTTAACCGCAGCGATTCGCGCCCGATTGCTGAAAAGTTTCTAGCCTCCCGCGGTTTCAATGTGAGTGGGTACCGGCACGTCGCCATTTTCGCGTACGACGACCAGGCCAAGATTTATCTCGAACGGACCCAGGGCTTGGCCCGCATGAACGAGTTGACGCGTGGCCCAATCCATCTGTGGCGCTGGTCGCACCGGTGGTTCAAGCCCCAGCAAAAAGAAGAATTTCGCGTTGACGTGAGCACGCAGGGCCAGGTAGTGGGCTTCGATCACGAAATGCCCGACGCGGCCCCGGGTGCTTCGCTGAGCACGGAGCAGGCGAGGGAGATTGCAGACAATTTTCTCCAGAACACCATGCACCGCAATCTCTCCGACCTCGAGTTCCTGGACTCTGAATCGGAAAAGCGGCCCGCGCGAATTGACTACAGTTTCGTCTGGAAGCAGAAGAACGTAGACCTTGGAAGCGGGAGCTATCGCATTGAAGTCGATGTAGATGGCAATCAGGTTGCCGGCTACAGTGAGTTTGTAAAGGTTCCTGACCAATGGATCCGGGATTACCGAAGCCTTCGCTCGAAAAATATCTCTGCACAACTGGTGGATGAAGTTCTCTACGTCCTGCTCAGCCTGGCAATGCTGGTGGTCCTGATCCGGCGGCTGCGGGACCGGGATGTGCCGCTTCGAACAGCGGCGGGATTCGGGCTGGTCGCGACTGTCCTCTATTTTCTCGGGCAACTGAATTCCTTCCCGTTAAGCAAGTTCGGCTATTCCACGACGGATTCCTATTCGAGCTTTATGGCAGGCTACTTCCGCGACGCCATTGTGAGCGCCCTTGGCATCGGCGCATTTATCTTCCTCATCGTTGCCGCCGCGGAGCCTGTTTACCGGGAAGGCCTTCCCAAGCTGGCATCAGTGCGCCGCACCTTGAGATGGCGCGGTTTGCGATCGCGTTCGTTTTTCATCGCTAACGTCGTTGGCATTGCCATGACGTTTTTCTTTTTTGCCTACCAGACAGTTTTTTATCTTGCGGCCGATAAGCTGGGCGCCTGGGCGCCCGCCGATATTCCCTTTTCGAATCTGTTGAATACCCGCATTCCCTGGATCGCCGTGCTCTTTATCGGCTTTTTCCCCGCGGTTTCAGAAGAAATGCAGTTCCGGGCTTTTGGCATACCTTTTCTGGAGAAAGTCTTCCGCTCCCGAACCGCAGGAGTGATCGTGGCCGCATTTATCTGGAGCTTTCTCCATTCGGCATACCCGAACCAGCCCTTTTTTATTCGAGGCATCGAGGTGGGGATTGGCGGGATCATCATCGGCATCGTCATGCTCCGGTTTGGCATTTTCGCCACGATGATCTGGCACTATTCGGTGGATGCCTTGTACACGGCCTTCCTTCTGCTGCGCTCTTCAAACGACTACCTGAGGATTTCAGGCGGCTTAACCGCAGGCATCATGCTGATCCCACTGATTGTGGCGTTGATTGCTTACCTGCGCACTGGCACCTTCTCCGATGACTCCGAGGTTACGAACGAAAGCGCCGGAATAACCCGCGCTCCTGTGGGGGAGGAGGTCGCAGAAGTTGAAAAGCCTCTAAGCTATCAGCCTCTTCGAAAATCGCGCATCCTTGTTGCCGGGATGTTGACGGCGATCTTCGTCGGGGTTGCTTTTGTTCCTGCATACCGTTTTGGCAGGGATATCATGATTCATTTCTCCCGGCAGGATGTTGTGCAGTCAGCAGCGGACTTTCTGGAGAAGCGGGGTGTCAAACCGCAAGAATACCGGCACGCGGCGTGGCTTGACGAGAACGTGGATCCGCTTGCGATGCGGTATCTGCTGGAACACTATTCTGTGAGGCGATCGGAGGAGATTTACAGCCAGGCAACCCGCCTGGAGTTGTGGCAAGTCCGCTTCTTCAAGCCGATGCAGAAGGAAGAGTATCGTGTATTTGTTGACCCGAATGACAATCGGGTTTTTGCCTACCGGCACATTCTTGATGAGGATGCGCCGGGGGCAACGCTCTCTCCCGATGCCGCCCTTTCACTGGCAGAAGATTTCCTTCGGCAGGAAGGCTATCAGCTTTCGAATTTTGAGCTGCAAAATTCTGAAGCAAGAAAGCGCAAGGCTCGCGAAGACTACACGCTGACCTGGCAGGCAAAGCCCGGCGACCCTCTCAATGTGGGCTATGCGCGCTTCCGCATCGCAATCGAAATTGCGGGTGACCAGGCCGTCGGTACTTCGCGATACTTCAAACTTCCTGAGAATTGGAGGCGGCAGCGCCAAGCTTCTCACCTGGCCAATTCGATTTTGATTGGTTTGGAGAGCCTTCTGGGAATTGGTCTGGTTGCGTTGATCATGATTCTATTTGTTAAGCAGGTAAGCGCGGGGGGAATTCCCTGGCGACGCTCATTATGGGTCGGTGTGGTGCTCGCAGGGTTGATGGTTCTTATGGAATTGACCAGCCTTCCCCTGCTTTATCAGCGGTATAACACGTCAATTTCATTGAGTAATTTCTGGATCGACGTGGGAGTCAGTCTGGCCGTTGTGCCGCTACTGATGGGGCTTCTCGGCTGGCTTGCTGTGGCGTTAGCAACAAGCCTGTATCCGGACGCCTGGAAGATATTCCAGGGGGCGGCGCGACGAACGTGGCGGCGCGACGCGGTGATCGTTTTCATCCTGGGGGTTGCAGCCGCAGTAGGGGTGACGCAACTCAACACCCTGATTTCCGACCGCTTCCATTCGTTTGCGCCAGTGTCAATCGATATTTTCCCTGGCGTTTTTGACACGGCTTCCCCGGGAATTGCGGTGCTCCTTCACGCACTCATCTTCAGCATTTTGTATGCGGCCCTTGTGGGGATTCTCATCTATCTGGTACGCTCGGGATGGTTGCGCCGGGCGTGGTGGATATGGCCCGTAGCAATTCTAGTTATCGTGAGCCTGGGTCCGGCAGGCGCCCATTCCGTTCGCGAATACGTGGCGGGTTGGGTTATGAACTTTTTGCCTTTAGCCGCAGCCGTGGCGATTGCTGCCTGGTTTTGCCGGTCGAATGTCCTTGGGTATGTGGGAACGATATTCTGCCTCGAAATTACAGGCCCGCTCGTACAACTGCTGTCTCAGCCTTCGATGTTCTTCCGGTGGAATGGAGCAATGCTCATGGTGCTCGGTCTACTGGTGCTGGCGTGGATGGTCGTTGCCGGAGGGAAGACTCCCCATGCCGAAGAGGCGAAGGCCGGCTGATCTGTGAGCCGGCCTGATCCCCGAGGGGTGGCTTTAGTCGAGCGATTTTCAGTAGACGTTTTTGGAATCCAAGATCTGGCTCTCACCATTCTTCCAAAGCGCACATTGGAGATGGAACTGGGGGTTCATGGAAGCGGCGCCGACCTCCCCGCGAGAGTTCATGGCAATCACTGCACAGGCGGACTCTCTGTTTTTGGCGTCCGTTTTAACCATGTTTCGAAGCAGTTCCTCGCACGCCTCTTGAGGCGACGCGCCGCGCGCCATGATATGCACAATTGAGACGCTGGTGCAGTAGTTGGTCATCAAGTCGCCGTCGCCGGTTGCCGAAGCGCCGCCCGCATCGTCGTCAGCGTAGAAGCCGCATCCGACCAGGGGGGAATCCGCGATCCGGCCAGGAATTTTCCACGCCATTCCAGAAGTTGAGCATCCTGCCACGATGTGCCCTTTGCCGTCGCTTGCAACCATGCCGATCGTATCGTGATTTTCAGGGCTGAGCCAGTAAGTCTTGTGATGAGGGTTAGCTTTCCACTTCATCCATTGCTCCAGGCTTTCCGGCGTCAGCAACTGTTCAAAGTGGAACCCCATCTCCTGAGCGAAGTGCTGCAAGCCGATTCCCCCCATCGTTGTATGGCTTGTCTTCTCGATCACCAGCCGGGCAACCGAGATTGGGGTCTTGACCCCGCGAAGGCAACATACGGCACCCGCCCGATGGCGAGTCCCATCCATGATGCCGGCGTCCAATTCGACTGTACCTTCGGAGTTCGGCAAGCCTCCGTAACCGACAGTCGTGATCTTGGGGTCTTCTTCAGTAACGTTGATTCCTTTTTCCACGGCATCAAGCAAGCTCCCGCCCTGTTGGAAGACCTCCGCCGCGCGCTTGTTTGCCGGCTCGCCGAATTTCCAGGTCGATAGAAAGACTGGCCCCTGTCCTCTTGATTCTGCGGTCTGGGCAGGAACGCCGGCCAGCGCTCCGGCTGCGGCGATCGATTTAATAAAGTCCCTCCGGTTGACGTTGTCCATTGTTTCTCCTTGAGAATTTTGGATTCAGGTCCTGCGTGCTTTGCCTGTGGGGATCTTTCCCCAACCGCCGCCGCCAGGGGTTCCAATTCTCAGAATACTTCCTGGCGGCGCTGTCAAAACTGTTTTTGAAGGCAGCTTCCGGGCTTTGCCTTGCACCGAGAGCGTGTTTTTTCCAGGCTTCCCAGGCTGTCCACCTGCCAGCCCATACGGCGGCAATCGCCGGCGGTCGGACAGAATGCTGCACCGTACCTCCGCGAGAAACTCGATTTCGCGAATGATGCCGTCGCCTCCCCGAAAGCGGCCCCAACCGCCCGACCCGCGCCGAAGTGAAGTTCGCCGGACACGCACAGGAATGTGCGATTCGAGAGCTTCAACCGGAGTGTTCAGCGAGTTCGTCATGTGGGTGTGGACGCCGCTCAGCCCGTCCGCTGAAGGCCGCGCGCCCATTCCTCCGGCAATCGTTTCGTAGTAGGCAAAAGGAGCACCCGTGCGCGGGTCGATTCCTCCGAAAGAGAGATTATTCATGCTACCCGAACTTGCCGCCGGAATGCGATGGGGCAGCGCCCGAGCCAGTGCTCGAAGAAGAACGTCCACAATGCGTTGGGAGGTTTCAACGTTGCCTGCCGCTACCGCTGCGGGCGGACGCGCGTTGACCACACTTCCTTCCGGAGCAATAACTTCAATGGACTTCAGCAATCCCGCGCAGGCAGGAACGTCCTCCCTAAGCAGGCAGCGGAAAACATAGAAAACCGCCGACAGGGTAATTGCCAGTACGGCATTGACGCCGCCCCGGCACTGTGGCGAGGAACCGGTGAAGTCAATGGTTGCGCGGCCTCGACGAATTTCAATCGCCACCTGCAAACGCACCGGTTGCGATGAATATCCGTCATCGTCGAGGAAGTCTTCTGCCCGGTACGTTCCTTCAGGGATCTGGCGCAGCGCGTTCTGCATCAGCGTTGCCGAATAACATTGAAGGGCGGCGAGGTAAAAGCCAATCTTCGGGGCTCCGTATTTCTGCAGCATCTCCTGGAGCCGCTGTTCTCCAAGCTTGCAAGCTGCGATCTGCGCCGTAAGATCGCCCTCGCGCTCTATCGGAGTGCGCACGTTGGCAAGTAGCATCGCCAGGATATCTCGCTGCGGTTTTCCGTCGCGGACGAGCATGACCGGAGGGATTCGCAGTCCTTCCTGATAGATTTCCTCGCTCAATCCCATGGATGCGGGTTGCGCTCCTCCGACGTCCGAATGGTGGGCACGATTGGCAACGTAAAAGAGCGGCCGGGGTCGCTTTGGTTGTTTGTGATCGCGCGGGAAAACGGGCATGACGCACGTGAGGTCGGGAAGATGGGTGCCGCCGGCAAAAGGGTCATTGAGAACGGCAATGTCCCCGGGGCCAAGCGGCAGGCCCTGAATGGCGGCAGCCACCGATCCGGGCATCGAGCCAAGATGGACGGGCATGTGGTCACCCATGGCGACAACGTCGCCCTGTCCGTCAAACACCGCGCAGGAATAGTCCCGCCGCTCTTTAATGTTTGGGGAGAAAGCGGAGCGGCGCAACGCGGCGCCCATCTCTTCTGCAACGGAGTGGAAGAGGTTCTTGAAGATTTCGAGTTCCGCCGGGTCAGTTCGCATTGTAAGTAATCACCAGATTTAGATGGTCATCAACCCGGCACGTGAAACCGGGCGGGATGGCCGTGGTGGAACTATATTCCACTACAACAGCCGGCCCGCTAAGCCGCGCCCCAACGCCCAGACAGCCTCTATCATAAAGACTCGTTCGGTGAGAGTGATTGCCGAACCAGACATTCTTCTCTTTCACAACCGCGTTGTCAATGCTTCGGGCTGATCCTCTGCCGGGACGTTTCTCGAGTTGGGGTTTGGCTGTCGGGATCGTCAAACGCAGTCGCAGGTTGATGACTTCAAGCGGCTTGTTGCCGTGGGCATATCCGTAGGTCTTTTCGTGCAATTCTTTGAAATCCTTCGGAAACCGTGAAGAGAAGGGAACGGTGAGTTCATAAGATTGGCCGGCATATCGCACTTCAAGCTGCCTTTCGATGTGTACCTTGCCCGATGGAAAATGGTCGCGCCGGAGTTCTGCGCGAGCCGCGCGCTCGAGCAATTGGAATCCGTGATCTATATGATCAAGCCATTGGCGAAATGCTGCGGTGTGCTCGTGCGGAGTCCCATCAGGGACTGGCATGAGCACGGACTGGGAGACATCTTTGACAGCATCCGACAACAGAATTCCAAGGGCCGAAAATGTTCCGGGGTTTGGTGGAATGATGATTTGGGCGATACCAAGGGAACGCGCAAGGGCTGCAGCCTGCAAGCCGCCGGCGCCACCGAAGGCAATCAAAGTAAAGTCACGAGGATCGTGACCGCGCTCGACGGAAATCACCCGCAGTGCCCTTTCCATGTTCGCATTTGCAACGGCAATAATTCCGAGGGCAAGCTCAAGCGGGCTGCTGAAGACTCTACACGCTGTTAAAGACTTCGTCGCATCTCCACGAATGAATTTCCTGAAGGCTTCCTCCGTTGCCTCTTGGTCAAGGCGGAACGTCCCGCCCAGGAAATAGTCAGGATCAATCCTCCCGAGAATGAGATTGGCGTCGGTTACGGTCGGCTGCTGCCCGCCACGCCCGTAACAAACCGGCCCGGGCGATGCTGCAGCGCTCTCTGGCCCTACCCGCAGAGCGCCGCCGGCGTCGATCCTGGCCAGCGATCCGCCGCCCGCTCCAACGGAGTGAACGTCGATGACGGGAACTGCTACAGGGAGTCCTGCCACAGTGGTTTCATTTGTGATCCGGGGGCGGCCCTCGAAAAGGCAAACATCGGTTGAGGTGCCTCCCATATCGAAACTGATTGCTTGCCGGATTCCGAGACGCCTTGCGAGTCCTGCCGCAGCGGCAACGCCGCCAGCGGGGCCCGAAAGGATGGTCCGAACCGGTTCTCGCGCGGCGTGTCTGGCGGTGGTGATGCCTCCGCTGGATTCCATGACAAAGATCCGAACGCTCGCGCGCCTCTTAACATGAACTTTCTTGTACGCGGAGCTTTCGGCTTTGAGCTGAGCCTTGTTCCCACCAGGAACGGAGAGCCTGCTGCCTGCTTCGCGCTCCAGCCGAGACAGGTAGGAACCGATCCGCGGCATGAGGTAGGCGTTGATTGTTGTCGTGGACAGCCTTTCGTACTCGCGGAACTCGGGCAGAATCTGGTGGGAGATTGAGAGAGGAATCTTGAGCGGCCGAAGTGCACGAAGGACTAACCTCTCATTGGCAGGATTGGAAAATGAGAATAGGAGGCATACTGCTATCGACTGGGCTCTAGAACGTGCGATCTTATCCCGAAGTTCGCGCAATTCCCGATCTGAAGGCTGCATGAGAACACTTCCGTCCGCAGCCGTTCGTTCTTGCAAACCCCATCGCAATTGGCGCGGAACTAAAGGAGGATCACGGCGAACGTCGAGGTCGTAGAGCCGAGGACGTGCCTGGCGGCCGATTTCAATCAGGTCTTCAAAGCCCCGCGTGGTAACCAGCGCAACACGGGCGCCGCGACGTTCGAGCAGGCTGTTGGTGCTGACGGTTGTGCCGTGGATGATGTCAACTGCATTGCGCGGGGCTTCTCCGATCAGGCGCTGCACACCCTCCACGATTGCGAGACCGGCCTCCTCCGGCGAAGCGGGTGAACCCGAAAAGACCTTGATGAGTCTGACACGGTTACCGTCCGTGACAACGCAGTCTGTAAATGTTCCGCCTGTGTCCACGCCGACGCGCATAGGTTTCTTTATTCCAACGGTGGATCACCCTTATGCCGGGTGGTTGCCCAGGGGAAAGGAAGCGTGCGCATTCAGAGCAGAGCCATCACGATGGCCGGTCGCCAGCTTGAAGTATCCTGCGGCGGCGATCATCGCTGCGTTGTCAGTGGAGAGGCGCGGCGGAGGAAACAAGATGTTGAAACCGTGCTCCTTTCCAGCCTCTGAAAACCGCTCGCGGAGCAGGGAATTGCAGGCAACGCCTCCGGAAACGAAGATGGTTCGAATCCCGGCGCCGGTCGCAGCCGCTATAGTACGTTCGACCAGATCGGTTACTGCCGCCTCCTGGAAACTCGCTACAAGGTCGAGCGTGGCCTGGGAACAATGAGCGCGAAGGTTCTCATCGCTTACTTCATCGGGTGAGGCACTGCGCCACTCGCGGCGTTCTTCCGCCTCGGAAGCAAGCGGAGTTCCTCGCACGCGGTAGAGGACAGCAGTTTTCAGCCCTGAAAAGCTGAAGTCGAGCTGATTGCCTTTCATGCGGATGCGGCCGAATTCGAATACGCGGGAATTTCCATAGCGTGCCAAACGGTCGATAATCGGGCCACCCGGGTAGCCGAGGGCGAGGAGTTTGGCGACCTTGTCAAAGGCTTCGCCCGCGGCGTCATCTCTCGTCTGCCCGAGCATCTTGTAAGAAAACGACGGGGTTCTGCTTCCCCAATTTCGATGCGTATCCACCCGGAATAAGGAGGTATGGCCCCCTGACACTACCAAGGTAATGCTCGGAAAATCAGCAGCGGGGACGGCCTTGCCTTCCTGTCTCTCTATGGTGTTGTGGAGGAGAACGGCGTGGATGTGCCCCTCGAGATGGTTGACTCCGACCAGCGGCTTGCCCAAAGCAAGCGCCAGCGCCTTGCCATAAACCAAACCTACCAGTAGCGAGCCGATCAGCCCCGGACCTTCAGTGACGGCAACGGCTTCGACATCCTGAAGAGTGGTTCCGGCCTGTCGGCAGGCCTCATCCACAATAGGCACAATTTTCCTCAAATGTTCGCGCGAAGCCAGTTCGGGAACAACCCCGCCGAATCTTTCGTGAAGGCGGATCTGTGAGGCCACAACATTCGATAAGATACGTGTCCCATCGGCCACGATGGCAGCGGCTGTTTCGTCGCAGCTGGATTCGATTCCAAGAACAAGCATGAGTAAATTATCTTAACATGACGGCGAAAGGCAGTTGACGGATCAACTTGTATCGGCAGATGTTTTCTTCATCCGCAAGTAAGCGTATAGAAGAAACCCCATGAAAAAGAAACGAATAATGAGGGCGCCGGTCAGTGCCCACCATGGAATCCTCGCCATGGTTACGTTGAATCCATCTTGGGTGAACAGAACTACTTTCCAGATGGAATCTGCGGCATACAGGACAAAGAGACAGATAGCGGACCACATTGTGAACCGGCGGCCTCGTTTCGTCATGCTGTCACTCTTGTTGGCGCAGATTATATTGCTGTTACTACCAGACTTAAAGCCCTTTGTCCGCGTGTTAGGATTGAGCTAGACCGGTGAGCAATCGTGCTGGTTAACCTTTGACTGCGTTACAGCAATAACGATAGACTGAACTGTTTTAGCAACACTACCTTACAGAGGGTTTACGGAGAAGACCATGAAGATTCGGAAAGCCGTGCTGCCTGTTGCCGGGTTGGGCACTCGTTTTTTACCGGCGACGAAGGCGCAGCCCAAGGAAATGTTGCCCATTGTGGATAAGCCCCTCGTTCAATATGCGGTTGAAGAGGTGGCTGCCGCCGGAATCCCGCTGACCATCTTTGTAACAGGACGCGGCAAGAGTGCCATCGAGAATCACTTTGACGTTTCGGCTGAGCTCGAGCATGAGTTGGCCGGGCGAGGGAAAGAACCGTTGCGGAAGCAAGTCCGTGCGATCTCGGCTTTATGCGACGTGGTCTATCTGCGGCAGAAGCATCCGCGAGGCCTGGGACATGCGGTGTTGATGTCGCGAGAACTTGTCGATGAGGAACCTTTTGCGGTGGTGCTCTCAGACGATGTGATTGACAGCCCGGTACCGTGCCTCAAGCAGATGATGGAAGTCTTTAATGAATTCAATAGCTGCATTCTGGCCATCGAGCGCGTTCCGAAGTCGGCGGTCGGAAGCTACGGGATCATCGATGCCGAACCGGTGCGCGACTCAAAATGGAAAGGCCGCCTGTTCCGGGTCAAGGACCTGGTTGAGAAGCCTTCCCCGGCGGATGCCCCGTCCAACATGGCGATTATTGGGCGCTACCTTCTGACTCCTGCGATTTTCAGGAAGCTGGCCTCGACGCGGCGGGGCAAGGGAGGCGAAATTCAGCTAACGGACGCTCTTAAGAGCTTGCTCAATGACGAACCGATCTATGGTTTTATCTTCGAAGGAAAGCGTTACGACGCTGGGGACAAACTCGGCTTTCTCAAAGCTACCGTTGAGTTTGCGCTGAAAGAGCCGAATATGGGCGAACACTTTCGAAAGTACCTCAAGTCACTGAAAATCTAGTGGCCGCGGCGGAACACATTGATGTCCGCCACGGTAAGATGCTCTGCATGAAACGAGTCGGTATTTGTAAATCGCAACCTGACGAGGGGAGAAAGGAGCCTTGATGAAAGACGAGCATGCATCTTTGCGCAAGCACTTAGTTTATTTGCTTCGAGGCGGCGGTGCGCATGTCGATTTCGATACCGCTATCGCGAAACTTCCTCCCAAATTGCACGGAGCCAAGCCGCCGGGGATTCCTCACACGCCCTGGAGGCTGCTTGAACACATGCGAATCGCTCAGTGGGACATTTTAGAATTCAGCAGAAATCCCAAACATGTTTCGCCAGACTTTCCGAGCGGGTACTGGCCGAAAGGGGATGCACCTCCCGACAGTGGCTCCTGGGCACAGTCTGTTAAGTCTTTTCGAAGGGATCTTAAAGAGATGGAAGCTCTTGTAGTCAGGCCTTCAACCGATCTTTTCGCCCCCATTCCCCACGGTGATGGACAGACCATTCTGCGTGAAGCTTTGCTGGTTGCGGACCACAACGCCTATCACCTGGGCGAACTCGTCACGGTTCGGCGCCTGCTGGGCGCTTGGCCTGAGGGATAAGAAGGCTGCTGTGACCAGCGGGTGACAACGCCCCGATTTGGAGACATCGCCATTTGGTCCGATCATGATCCCACGTTGTGTTATTTGCCTACAGGAGCCTTGGAGTCTGCGGGTTTGCTTTGAGAGCTGGATGATTTGGTGGACGGCTCGGATTTTGTTGTGGAATCACCGTTAGACCTGCTGCTTGCTTCTGATGACGATTTCCGGGCGTAGTCTGTTACGTACCACCCTGTTCCTTTAAACTGAATCGCGGGAGCGGAGAGCAGGCGGGTAAGCTTTCCACCGCATTTCTCGCAGGTTGTTAACGGGGAATCGCTGAACTTCTGAATTTTCTCGATTCGAGAGCCGCACTTTTCACATCGATACTCGTATAGAGGCAAGGTCACCTCCTGACCATGAATGAATCATTATAGCAACCGGCGCAAGCGTTGGTCAAAGTTGTTGCGTACAGCGGTGAGGCAGACGACTCCTTGTTCAATCGCTTCCGGGTGGGCGGGGACGTGCTCCACTTCTCATCAGGGTTCTCGCCAGCGGGACAAGTTGTGTGCCTGAAGAGCAATTGGTAAACTGTTTGCCGAAGTGTAGCGCTAAAAACTCCAATGTGAGATGATTCCTCATGAACAAACCGAAGCCTCCCGCTCGTTACACATCCTCGCAGCTTTCGCCTGGCAGGCTGTACGTTGTGGGGACCCCGATTGGGAACCTGGAAGACATCACCCTTCGCGCCCTGAATACACTCAAGACGTCAGACCTTATTGCGTGTGAGGACACGCGACGGACCCAGAAGCTTTTGAACCATTATGAAATCCGGACTCCGACCATCAGTTATCATGAGCACAACGAGATGACCCGCGCGCCGGAGCTTGTCCTTGAAATGGAGCAGGGGAGCGTCATCTCCCTAGTATCCGATGCGGGCACCCCGGTTCTCTCCGATCCTGGCTTTCGGCTGGTTCACCTGGCAATCCGGCATAAAATATCCGTTATCCCTATTCCGGGGCCTTCGGCATTGGTGGCGGCCCTGACTGCAGCCGGCCTTCCGATGAATGAGTTTATCTTTGCCGGATTTCTGCCGCCGAAGAGGTCTGCCCGCCGTAAGGCTCTGTCAGCTCTGGCCGCCTTTGAAAAGACGATTGTTTTCTACGAGGCTCCTCACCGCATTATTGACTCCTTGCGCGACATTCGTGACATTCTCGGCGAACGCGAAGTGGCCATAGCGCGGGAAGTGACCAAGATTCACGAGGAATTCCTGCGCGGCTCTATAACTGAGATTCGGGATCTTTTGAAGACGGAACCTGTCAAGGGCGAACTGACGGTAATTCTGGGCCCCGGTGGCGCCCGGCCGGAAACGGCTTCAGGTAGTGTGACGGTCCGTGAGGAGGTTGAAAAACTGAAGGCGAAAGAAGGACTCGACGAGCGGAGCGCCTTAAAGGTTATTGCGCGCTCTCGGGGCATTTCGCGCAGTGAAGCCTATCGACAGCTTCAGTCGGAAAAGCAGTCTTCCTGACATCAAGGTGTGAGCCCGCTCATTCCAAAAATACGGGAGTCTGTTTTTTCTGGCGTCGCAAGAGACAACCTATGCCCTGGGCAGCAAGAGGAGTGTACCTCGCTTCGAAGTTTTACTATGACGTGACAGCCTGTTCGAAAGTACGGTCTGGAGCCGTATTCCCAAAGAAATTGTCCACGCGGGCAAGCACTTCCTGAGGGCTTTGGGCGCTCTGGACACTCCGACGCAATTCCGTTCCATTTCTCACTCCGTGGGTAAACCAGCTTGCGAACTGCTTCATCTTGCCGATTGCTCCGGGCGTTCCTTCCTCGATCAACATCGCGTAGTAATCTCGAATCAATTGATACCGGTCAAAATCCGAGGGTTGTTCATAAGAGCCCGTGCGCGCGAAGGATTCCATCTGCCGGAAAATCCAGGGATTGGTAGGGGCTGCCCGGCCGATCATCACGGCATCGCAACCCGTCTGGGAGTGCAACGCCAGCGCGTCCTGCGGCACCATGACATCCCCGTTCCCGATCACGGGGATTCGCACGTTGGTTTTGACTTCCTGGATGATCTCCCAGCGGGCCCGCCCGCTGTAACCCTGAAGCCGGGTGCGGGGGTGGATTGCAATTGCTTCCACGCCCGAGTTCTCTGCCAGCCTGGCGACCTCTAGGGCTACAATTTCTTCGTCGCTCCAACCTGAGCGGATTTTGATTGTGAAGGGAATGGTCACCGCAGCGCGGACCTTCTGGAAGATGGTTTTGAGCAGAGGCAAATTGCGCAGCAAACCTGAGCCTCCGCACTTCGCAACTTTCTTTGCAGGGCATCCCAAGTTCAGGTCAACCATGTCAAATCCGAGGCCTTCGATCATGCGGGCTGCATTGGCCAGGTGCTCAGGATCGGCCCCGAAAATCTGCGCCGTGATGGGCCGCTCCTCCTCCGTGTAGAAGAGGTAACGGTGGGACTTCAGATTTTGCCGGATCATGGCCTCGCTTGAAACGAACTCGGTCATGATCAATCCGCAGCCGCCGAGGCGCTTGATAAACCGGCGAAAGACGGTGTCGGTAATTCCTGCCATGGGCGCCAGGATCTGGGCCGGCCGGATTAGCACATTGCGAATCTGAAGTTGCTCAAACAGCATATGCAGGTTTATTGATCCAGTATACCGGCGCGATTGGCGATTGCAAACCGCATTTGCCCGTCCGCGACGAGTTCGCCTCCAAGGTAGGCTGAGCCACGCAATTCGCCGAGCGTTTCTCGCAGTTTCAGCACCTGGGCGTGGAACTGCACGGTGTCTCCGGGTGCAATCGGCTTGTAAAGTTTAGCAGAGGGAATCTGCAGGATCATGGCGATCTTATCCGTCATTTGTGGCCGCTCCAGCACCAGAATAGCCCCCAACTGCGTGACCGCCTCCAGCAAGATGCCGGTTGGAACGAGTGGCGAGGAAGAAGAGTACCCCAGCAGCATCTCTTCATTGGCGGTGAAGGTTTTTATCCCGTGGATTTCGACGCCCGGAGTGAAGTCGGTGACACGATCTACGAGCAGAAACGGATAGCGGTGGGGCAGTATGCGATGGATGATCGAATCGAAAGAGGGCTTTGTTTCTTTGGACGATTGATATTCCATCACGTTTCACGTTGGGTTGTCATCCACGGTTGGCAAAACTCTTGCCAGGGAATGCTTGGTCGAACCTTTTCCGTTTCGCCGCGAGTTTAGGCTTTCGAAGAGTTGCTTTTTGCTGGGGCGGCATGAGACGCCGATTCGGAGAGCGGCTTCAGCAGTTCTCTGCCCAGCGCCCGATTGCGAGCCGTCCAGTTGCCAGGACGATCCTTGTCGGCTTCATATTGCTGGCGCATGGCCTCAAGTTTTGAGTCCAAATCGTCCAGATAATTCACCGCAAGCGCTTCCATGAACATCGGTTCCTTCGGGGACCCGAATTCCAGCTTGCCGTGGTGGGAAAGGATGACGTGCTCCAGGCGGTCCCACAAGTCGACCGGGAAATCCGGAATGAGGCGTATCTTATCGCGGACCATTTCTACACCCATGCTGATGTGCCCTACCAGCTGGCCGCGTGTCGAATAGGAAAAGGCACGACTGAAATTGAGTTCTTCGATTTTCCCAAGGTCGTGCAACAGCAGTCCGGCAACGATCAATTCGCGGTCGAGGAAAGGGTAGTGGTCACAGATTTCATCCCCGAGTTGCACAAGCGAACTGACATGCTCGATGAGTCCGCCAAGGTAAGCGTGGTGATAGCTCATGGCCGCCGGCGCCAGCTTGTATTTCCGCGCTATTTCCGGGTCATTGAACACCCTGAGAAGGAGTTCCTGGAGCGGACCAGGAGACATTTCCTGGATTCGTTTTAGCAAGGCCGAGAACAGTGCCTCTGGATCTTGTGAGCCGTGGGGCAGATAATCCGAAAGCTCGATTTCTTCCTCTCCGCACTTCACGATTTTACGCAAGGAGAGTTGCGGAGTTCCCTGGTAGACTTCCACTCCCGCTGAAACGCGGACCACATCGTCCACTTCAAAGGCCGAGTTGAAGCTATCGCAGTCCCAGAGCTTTGCCTTTATGGTTCCCGTGGAGTCCTGAAGTTCCAGATCAAGATAGGCACTTCCGTTGCGAGCGGTCTTGCGCTCCTTGGTGCGAATGAGGAAGGTTGTGGTTATGGAACTCCCGGGTTTCAGTTGGCCAACGTAGGATTCCTTCATCAAGTCCCGCCAGCAAAAGTCAGTAGCTCTCGTCGTATCCAGGGGGAGCGCCCGTGTCCACGAATCCCGGCGCCAGGCGAATGTAGCTCTCTTTCCGTAGAGTTGTCAAAAAGCCGCGCAGTGCACCCTGAATCCTCGTCTCGTAAAGATAATTCATGACCTGGTTCGAGACCTGATCGAAGGTTGGAGTCTCTCCCACCCGCTTCTCGAGAACGTCAAATATCATGTAACCGTACTGAGTTTTGATGATCTTGCTGACCTCGCCGGCATCAACATTAGCGATTGCTGCGGCGATGTTGGGAGCGATGGTTCCGGCTTTAAAGAACCCTATATCGCCGCCCTCCTTTGCGCTTGGTGCGTCCGAGTACTTTTTAGCGACGTCTTCGAACTTTGCACCGTTCTGGATTTCGGCCATAGCTTCTTTCGCCAGCTTCTCCGCTTGCTCAGGGGAGTGCTTTTCAGTCGAGATCAGGATTTCCGCCAGATGAACCCCTGGAGGGGAGTCAAACTCTTTCTTGTGCGCCTCAAAGTACTTGCGTGCATCGGCCCTCGAAAGGATGATACGTGATCCCACTTCGCGCGAGATGACCTTCTGCGTCAGCAATTGACGCTTGATATGATCTTTGAAATCCTCCCAGTCCATCCCGCTGTTTTCGACAGCTTGCTGAAGCGCCTGGAGTGTCGGCAGGTTGTATTGTTGCCGAATCTCGTCCAGGCGTTTGATGACGTCAGTTTCTACGCTGATGTCGTCATCCTTGGCTTTTTGGACCAAGAGATCCTGGTCGATCATATCCCGCAGAAGGTTTTTGCCATGGACCTGAAATTGCTGCTCGAGTGTTATGCCGGAGTATTTTTGAGCCAACTCTGCATGCAGCTTTTGCCGTTCTGCGTCGTACTGGCGTTGCGTGATAATCTTGTTGTTGATTCGCGCAATGATGCGCTCAACCAGGATAGGTCGCGAATCCGCATTGGCACGCGGGGCTGCCCATGCAATCATTGCGCCCATTAACCCCCACCAAATTAATGACTTGAAGCTCTTCCTTGCCATTGCATCCATCCCAAAGCGATATTCTTTTGGATTTAAGAAATCCCGCTGTGGCCTGTGCTGCCTCTTATCAGCCCAAAGAACCCTTCCATGACAAACTATGTTAGCTCTCTGGGCGCAGTTCCATCAAGATATTTTCAACCTGTCTCAGCAGGTCGCGGCCGCCATCCTGAACCTGCATCCGCAGGACGCCGTCGGGCTGGAAAGCTATTCCACGCCGGCCTTTAACTATTTGCATCAGCTTCTCCGGGCTGACGGGCGTCTGCTCATGGAATCGCATTCGGACTTCATCCCCTTTTCGTTCAACCGTCTGAACCAGCAATTGCTCAGCCCGGGATTTCACGACGGCATAGTTCAGAAGCTGTTGGACGGGCGGCGGAATGCGCCCATAACGGTCGGTCAGTTCAGCTTCCATATCCTGGAGCGATTCCTCGGTCGTGAGTGTGGCGATTCGTTTGTACATTCTCAGCCGCTGACGCTCGTCGGAGATATAGCTTTCAGGAATCTTGATGTCGATGCCCAGGCTGAGGGTGGTGCGAACCTCGGGCTTGGACGGTTCACCCCTGAGCTCTCGGACGGTTTCTTCCAGCATGCGCAAGTAAAGGTCGACGCCGATGGCGTTAAGGTGTCCATGTTGTTGATGTCCCAAGACATTTCCGGCACCCCTCAGCTCGAGATCCAAGGCCGCCAGGCGAAAACCCGCTCCGAGATCGGAGAACTCCTTCAGTGCTGCCAGGCGTCGCTTGGCGATGGGTGTAAGAGTGTCAACTGCGGGGACAAGGAAATAGGCGTAAGCGCGACGGTCAGACCGGCCCACGCGGCCGCGAAGCTGGTAGAGGTCAGCCAGGCCGAACCGCTCGGCGTGATTGACAATCATCGTGTTGGCCCGTGGAATATCGAGACCGTTTTCAACAAGTGCGGTGGCCACCAGCATATCGTACTTGCCTTCCATGAACTTCAGCATCCCGCGTTCCAGTTCGCGCTCGCCCATCTGGCCATGCGCTACGCCAATCCGCGCTGTTGGAACCAGCCGTTGCAGCAGGGCCGCGATGGTGAAGATCGATTCAACCCGATTGTGAACAAAGTACACCTGGCCGTTGCGCTCCATTTCATGCAGGATCGCGGACTGGATGAGGCTGTCATTAAATGTTGCCACCGTGGTTTGAATCGCCAGGCGGCCGCGCGGAGGGCTCTCGATAACCGACAGGTCCCTCAATCCGCCCAGTGCCATGTGAAGGGTACGCGGAATGGGCGTGGCGGACATCGTCAGCACATCGACGTTCGCCTTCAGCTTTTTCAGACGTTCTTTAGCTGCCACCCCGAAACGCTGTTCTTCATCGACGATCAACAATCCCAGGTCCTGAAATTGCACGTCTTTCGAAAGCAAGCGGTGAGTTCCTATGACGATATCGACTTTGCCAGCGTCCACATCAGTCAACGTTTTCTTAATCTCTGCTGCAGACCGGAAGCGGCTGAGCATTTCAACGCGCACGGGGAAGTGCGACATTCGCTGGCGAAAGGTGGTGTAGTGTTGGAACGCCAGAACGGTGGTCGGTGCCAGCACGGCAACCTGCTTATTCTCCTGGACTACTTTGAACGCCGCCCGCATGGCGAGTTCGGTCTTGCCGTACCCCACGTCGCCGCACAGCAGGCGATCCATGGGTTCGGGGGACTCCAGGTCTTTCTTGATGTCAGCAAGTGAGGTCAATTGATCAGGTGTTTCTTCGAATGGGAAAGAGTCTTCGAATTCCTTCTGCCAGTTATTGTCTGCAGCGAAGGCTGTCCCGCCGCGCATTTTTCTCTCCGCGTAGAGCCGCAGAAGCTCCTCGGCCATGTCTCGGAGGGCGCGCTGGACGCGCTTCTTGGTGCGCTGCCAGGAAGTTCCGCCTAGGCGGTCGACGTTCGGTTTGACGCCCTCACCGCTGGAGCGATATTTCTCCACCAGATCGAGCCGTTCAAGAGGAACGTAGAGCCTGGCGTCATCGTGGTAGGTGAGAAGCATGAAGTCACGGGTGGATCCGCCGACTTCAAGTTGCTTCAATCCCTGATAGACGCCGATGCCGTGATCGATATGAACGACGTAGTCGCCAACCTTGAGGTCGCTCAAGTCTGAGAGGAAACTCGTCGCCAGGTTCTCTCTGCGGTGTGCACTACCCCAGGCAAAGTCGCCCAAAATGTCGCGTTCGGAAAGCAGGAGAAGACGAAGATCGGGAAAAACTACTCCGGCCTCGGTCTCGCCCTTGGCGATCATGATGGCGTGCGTCGTAACATCTTCGATCGC
>JAKASH010000564.1 GCA_021828225.1 Acidobacteriota bacterium
GTCACACCTCCTCGCATCTGAAAGCAGATTCCGTAATCTCAGCACTGGCAACTTCTTCTGTTTCTATTTTATGCCTGTTCTGGTGCGGGCAGGTAGCGAGGAATTTGTGGTTTGGATCTCTTGCCGCTCCGTCCCGCGGCTCAAGTGGCGCGGACGACAAACGCGGTAATGTCGTCATACTGGCGGCGGGAGCCCGTAAACGCGTGCACGCCGCGCAGCAACCGTTGCAGGGTGAAATCGGCAGGTTCCCGAGGTGCGGTTTTCAAAATATCAATCACCCGCCGCTCGCCGAACTCCTCCTCGCGCTCGTTGACGGCTTCGATCAGCCCATCCGTGTAGATCAACAGAAGGTCGCCGCTTGCCAGCGTGATTTGCGAGCTGGCATAAGGCGCGTTGGGATTGATTCCCAGGGGCAGGTCGCCGGCGTTCAGGCGCTCAAATTGTCCCGATGCACGCAGCAAAAAAGGCTCATTGTGCCCGGCGCGCACATAGGTCAGCACCCGTGTCGCGGGATCAAATTGCGCGAAGAACGCCGTGGTAAATCGCCGGCCCTCCTGGCTGTGCGTGCAGGCGTAGCGGTTCATGCGGACCACAATCTCGGTAAGAGAGTCTGCCGCCGTCGTCACTGACCGCAGACAGGCATGAAAGGTGGCCATCAGCAGCGCCGCGGGAACGCTTTTGCCGGCCACGTCCGCCACCACCACCAGCAGCGGATTGCCTTTCCCGGGCGGCTGCTGCGGGTCCGAGAGAAAAGCGTCGTAGTAGTCTCCGCCCACCGTGTTTGCAGGCGTTGAATTGAAGGCCAGATCGACGCCCGGTACGCGGGGCGGAGTATCCGGAACAAGCCAGTGCTGGATTTCGCGCGCAATCTCCAGATCGCGCTTCATCGTGACGCGGTCGGCCAGTTCCAGCGCCAGCAGAAAGATCAGCATGCCCATCGGGATCAGCGGAGAGACGTGAGGGCCGCCCTGGCCGCTGTTTCCGGCCGGTAGCGAAAGGATTCCCAGCACCAGCGCAATCAGCAGAAAAACCCGCCGCGCCGGGCTAAGCTTCATGATCATGGCCCAGAACAGGGCGCTGATGGTCTTCAGGATGCGCCGCACCCGCGACTCGCGTTTCAGCGCGTCCCAATCCACCTCGTGATCATAAAGGCTGTAGCTTTCGCGAGCCTCGGAGACAAACTGCGTCCACAGCACCCGGATCTCCAGCCCTTCGCTCACCCGCCGCCAGAAATCGCTCAGGTTCCGCCTGGCGCGGTCGAAGAAACTCTCCCGCCTCGGCGCAGTGCGCTCCCCCTGTCCGCTGAATGTGGCTGCCATTTGACTCGATTATACGCCGTTTAGGGTGTGACGGTTCACCGCCGGCCTTTGAGTTTGGTGTCCCAGTTCTCGCGGCACCGGTAGCCGCGACGGTGTTTTGCCCGTCGCGGGATTTGCCGCCATCATTCATTCAAGAACCCGCGACACACACAGCAGTGTCGCGGCTACCAAAGCGCTTGTCCCGGAGGCCGTCGCGCATGCTCAGTGGCATGTAGGGGCGAACGGCGTTCGCCAGCCCTTGGGCGCATGCCACGCGCCCCTGCGGGAAATCGCAGACCCCACAAACCCGCGCCCGCGACACATCTCTCGATGGGCTGGAGGACTATAAAAGTTTTGCGAACTCATCCGGCGAGAGCTCAGCGTCGCGGTCGGGAACGGTAATCGAATTCTTTCCTGCACACTCCAGGCGGATATGGCTTCCGCGTTGGCGAACTTCATTGTAGCCGGCCTTTGTGAGCGCCTTGACGAGAGCCCTGCCGGAAAGTATGGGAAATCTGGCCACGGCTATAAGGTGATGGTGTGCAGGCTGAGTTCTTCAGGGTGGTATGTCTCTAAAATGTCCCGGTTCTTCTTCTCTTCGGCGATCAGTTCGATCACTTCTCTGATGTTCCGAAGCGCTTCGCGTCTCGCCGATTTCCATTTCCACATCGCCGTACCCCCTATGCCTTTAACGGCCTATGCCGGAAGCGGACAACTCAGAGGCTGCCTCATCCCCGCGCGGCTTTGGCCTTGGCGGGGGCAAACGTCATCTCGCCTTTTTTCAGGTCGGCGTCCACTTCGATGGTTTCGCCGGGCATCACTTCGCCTTCCAGGATTTTGAGTGCCAGCGGGTCCTGGATCAGGCGCTGGATGGCGCGTTTCAGCGGCCTTGCGCCGAACTGCGGATCGTAGCCCCGCTCGAAGAGCAGGTCGCGAGCCTCGGGCGTCAGCTCGATCGTGATTTTCCGGTCTTCCAGCAGGTCGCGCAGGTGGTTGAGCTGCAGGTCGATGATCCTGGTGATCTCTTCCTTGCCCAGCGCGTTGAAGATCACGACTTCGTCCACGCGGTTCAGGAACTCCGGCCGGAAGTTTTCCAGCAGCGTCGCCCGGATACGCTTTTTCAGGTCCTCGGAGAGCTTGCCGGGCACGCCCCCGCGCGACGAATTCATCGCTTCATGGATCATGTGGCTGCCGATGTTGCTGGTCATGATGATGACCGTGTTCTTGAAGTCCACCGTGCGGCCCTTGCCGTCGGTCAGCCGGCCTTCGTCGAGAATCTGCAGGAAGATGTTGAAGACGTCCGCGTGCGCCTTCTCGATTTCGTCAAACAGCAGCACGGAGTACGGCTTCCGCCGCACCTGCTCGGTGAGCTGCCCGCCCTCCTCGTAACCCACGTAGCCCGGAGGCGCGCCAATCAGACGCGCCACGGCGTGCTTCTCCATGTACTCCGACATGTCGATGCGGAGCATGGCCTTTTCGTCGTCAAACAGGAACTCGGCCAGCGCCCGTGCCAGTTCGGTCTTGCCCACGCCCGTCGGCCCCAGGAAAATGAAGCTGCCGATGGGGCGGTTGGGGTCCGAAAGGCCCGCCCGGCTCCGCCGCACGGCGTTGGCCACCAACTTCAGGGCCTCTTCCTGGCCCACCACGCGCAGCCGCAGGCGGTCTTCCATGCTGACCAATTTGGCCACTTCGCCTTCCAGCATCTTCGACACCGGGATGCCGGTCCACTTTGAAACCACGCGGGCCACGTCTTCCTCGTCCACTTCTTCCTTCAGCATCCGGCCGGTTTTCTCTTTGCCCTCCAACTCCGCGTTGGCCGCGGCCAGTTGCTTCTCCAGATCCACCAGTTTGCCGTAATGGATTTCCGCTGCCTTGTTCAGATCGCCTTCGCGCGTGACGCGCTGCTCGTCCGTCTTGGCCTGCTCGATGTCCGACTTCAACTGGCGAATGCGCGTGATGATTTCCTTTTCGGCGTTCCAGCGCAGCTTCAGGCGGTCCGACTGCTCGCGCAGGCCCGC